>JAMDBX010000015.1 GCA_023487645.1 Patescibacteria group bacterium
GAAAATGGATCGAAAACACTAAATAATTGCCCTAAAAAACTTCTTTTAGCCTCACCGCGAGGGTTTTGCGCCGGAGTCAAACGGGCAATTGATGCTTTAAACCAAGCCCTTACAACCTTTCCCGGCCAAAATATTTATTGCTACCATCAAATTGTCCACAACATCTATGTAGTCAAAGAGTTTGAAGCCAAGGGGGTGAAATTTGTAAGCAACTTAAATGAAGTCCCCATGGGAAGCATTGTAATTTTTTCCTCACACGGTGTATCTCCTATCATAAGACAACAAGCCCTTGATAGGCAGTTAAAAACCATTGATGCTACCTGTCCTTTTGTCACCAAAACCCATTTGGAGGTCAAAAAATATGCCCAGGAGGGTGCCAAAATTGTCTATATCGGCCAAAAAGGTCACGATGAAGCAGTGGGGACAACCGGAGAAGCGCCAGAGGCTACTACTGTTATCCAAAGCGTTGAAGAGATTGCCGCTCTCCTCTTTTCTGCAGAAGAAAAGATAGCTTTAGTTACCCAAACTACTTTATCTTTGGATGAAACGGAAAATTTGCGCCAAGCTTTAAAGAAAAAATTTCCCCGGCTGATTGAGCCGGCCAATTCGGATATCTGTTTGGCTACCCAAAATCGCCAAAACGGAGTCAAAGAGCTGGTTGCCAAAGGTGCGCAGATTATTGTTATTTTAGGTTCAGCCAACAGTTCAAATTCCAATAAATTAAAAAAGGTGGCTGAAAAAATGGGTGCTCAAGCAGTATTAATTGATGATATCTTAGATTTAAACTTAAACTTACTGCAAAATATAGATTGCATTGGCCTAACCGCCGGAGCTTCTCTGCCCGAGTATAAAATTACCGAAGCTTTGGCTTTTTTTAGAAACCATGGAGTAGAAGTTATAAAAGAGATGGTGGTTGCCGATGAAAATCAAGTAAGCCTACCTCGGGTAAACATTAATGCCTCTAAATAATCCGCCAAATTATTTAAGGAAAGAGTTAACTGTCGATTCCATATCAGTATAGCTGTAAGCCCCGGCAAAAGCGGTTGTATTCAGGAAAAATCCCGGTGTTCCACTGACATTCAAACCGTTAGCCAAAGCCATATCTTCTTTTAGAGTGTTATCATATTTGCCGCTGTCCAGACATTGTTTCATAGCGGCAGGATCAAAGACCGGCTGCAAGAAGTTAGCTAAATCGCCGGATTTAGACTTATCGTTTTTTACCGTGTTGTTTAACAGGTCATAACCTTGAGCGCTCATCAACATATCATTAACATCCCAAAACTTACCCGCTTCCTGGGCACAGAAGAGAGCTTTTGCTCCCATCTCCCCGTTACCGTGACCGGGAAAATAAAGATAGGCAAAAGCAGCCTTTCCTTCATCAACTAATTTTTTGATCTCCGGCACCGGAGCCACATAAGTTCCCCCGTCAGCCACCAGAGTAAACCGGGAGCCGGCCTGTTTATTCAGCTCGGGATTTTTCCCGGCGGCAATCTGGCAATAAGGACAACTGGGATCAGCAACTTCTATTGCAATTAGCTTTTTGTTGGTGTCACCAAATTTAATAACGCTTTTATTAAAAACATCTTTAACTTTGTCTAAAGTAACGGTTGCCTGTTGCGAAGGCTGGGTAGTATTAGCTTGGGTGGTCGGGGTAGTATTAGCGCTGGTGGCAGCTGGTTTGGAGTTTTTTAAAGTAATGACACCACTGGAAACTAGAATAGAAAGACTAATCAAGATACTTCCTAAAACAACAGCGGCAGAAATCCGGTCTTCTTTGGAAAGCTTCATGCTTTTTGAGTGTACACTGTTGTCAAAGGCGATGTCAACCAAGGGACTGCCTTAGTTAAACTGGTTTTGGGCTGTCTCCAACCCTTCTTCTAAAATAATATCTACTGCCTCAAGAGCCTGTTTAACCATATGTTTAACTTTAGGTCTTTCGCTCGGTAAAAAGGGTTCCAAAACAAAGCGCTCGGCCAAATTTGAACTTGGACCAATCCCTAATCTTACTCGAATAAACTTATCATCATTTAAAGATTTAATCACCGATTCTACTCCATGATGCCCGCCAGCCGCTCCCCCTTTTCGCACTTTAATTTTTCCCAAAGGCAAGTCCAACTCGTCCTGGATTATTATGATATCTTCTACAGGAATTCGATAGTAATCTGCCAAAGGTTTTACTGCCATCCCCGAGTTGTTCATAAAGGTCTGGGGTTTGGCTAAAATTAGGCTCTGGTCAATTTTTAAAATTTCGGCTTGGAATTTTTTTTCATATTTCCAATCAAAACCCTCACTTTTAAGGCTATCTGCCAACTTTTCCACTATCTCAAACCCCAAATTATGGCGAGTACCAAGATATTTATCTCCAGGATTTCCCAAACCAACTATTAACTTCATAGTTGAATTTTAGCACGTTAGTAGCTAACCTTGCTTGAAATTATTTAACAGAGGAAATAAGATTTATTTAATGTCAAAAATTGTGGATATTTTTATCGACCATCATATCGCCGAGCTTGAGGGAGTAGATTTTGAATTCTTAAATGATCAGGATAAACTCTTGCAGGCAGCAAAAAATGTTGCCCAAAATTTAGGCTTAACTGTTGTCAATTCTTTCATCCACCGTTTTGAACCTCACGGACTCTCTTTGGTTTTAGTAATTTCCCAGTCCCATATTGCCATCCACACTTGGCCGGAATACGGTTATATGCATCTAGATATTATGACCTGTTCAGAAGGTGATAATTTACAATCCTTAGAAAGTGTTCTTCAACAAGAATTTACCCCTTCCAAAATTACAGTCAAAAAGATTGATTATTAAATTAGCGTAAAGGCCACAGCAGAGGACATGGCAGTATAGGAGCCAATAATTAAAGCTTTGATTAAAGTACTATCCCATCCGGGGAAGTTATTAAATAAAATTAGTCCCCAAACCTCCACTATCAGGGCAATTAAATATAAAGTAACCAGTTTTTGAAAAATATAAATATAGGAATTTTTCTTAGCTGACAAAATCTGGTCCCTGTCGTGTTTATAGATCAAGATACCAACCAAAATAAAAATAAACAGTAAAATGCCAATAGTATTGATCCAAGGTAGAGTCTTGGCCAGATTCACACTTCCCCCTAAGGCTTGACCCAAACCCACTCCCAAAAAAGCTCCGGCTACGCCTCGGGCCAACTCCAACAGCTGGGATTTTTTGACGGCAAACTGGCCGATTTGAAAAACTGCCCTCTCAATTTTTAACTCCTCTTTTTCAACCTTTTTAATATCCTCCTCTTCTCTTTCCACCAGCTTCTCTAAGTGCTTTTCAATATCCTCAACTACATCTAATTTTTTATCTAAAGTATTAATTTTTGTTAAAACTCTATTAGTCATAAATTTATAATAACAGAAAAATACCAAATTAGGTTTTCAACTTTGATCCCAGTCTTTTAGCCATCCTCTTTTTAAAAAGGTTTTCTCTAAAACCGCCTTCACTCACAAATTTTTCCTCCAGCCATCTAAGTTTTTGGTCTAATAAGGCATTGGTTTGGTTAATCAGGCAAATCATAGCATTGGCTGCCTCCTCCGGATTTTCAATATAACTCTTATAATTGTTATAATCGTTATAATTTTTATAAACAAAACTCCGAACCTTTCTTGCCTCAGAATAATCCTTCTCCCAAAGTTTCAACCCTCTTTGCCTTAAAAAGTCCTGATAATCATTTAAAAGTTCCTCCAAACTTCCTCTGGCCACCCCTAATAATTTTATCCTCCCCTCTAAGCTTTTCTGTAAGTACCCTTCTGGAATGTTTTGTTTTCCAGACCTAGCTACCTGTTCCATCTGATCTTTAGTCCGGGATTTATAATCAATATATTTTTGGCAAAATTCTACTGTAAAATCATAAATAATCGCCGACTGTACAAAGAAAGGAAGATCCTTATATCCACAACTCATTATCTTAATATAACACTTATAACTGTTATAAAGATTATAATGGTTATATTATTTTTTATATTGCTGGCTATACATTTCAACCAACTCTTTGACTGTGGTTGCCTGTTCTGCCTTTTTGTCTTCCCGAAACTTAATTAACCTCGGAAACCTTAAAGCAAAGCCCTGCCTGCCGGCAGGCAGGCCGGTTCCTTCCACTTTACCTGCTGTATGAACTGGAGATTTGGTAATCTCATCAGCCAAAACCTCTATGACAATTTCTGGTTTAATCCAGACAGAAGGCTCGAGTATAGCACTCACTCTGGCTGGTTTTTTTTCAACACTAATCTTATCCGCCCTTTGGTGGATCTCCCGCCACTCCTCATCAGTCAGCCCGGTGCCAATTTTGGAAACCGTGACAAATTCATCCTTTTTTTCATCATAGACACCTACCAACAACGAACCGGCCCCAAATTCCGCCCGTTTGCCCCGGCCGTAAATATAGCCTAAAATCACCACATCAATGGTGTCTTTGAGCTCTCCGGCCGAATGTCTTTTTAATTTAACCCAGTTAAAATTCCGGGCACCGGCCTCATATTTGGAATCCGGCCTTTTTAAAAGTAGCCCTTCCAAACCCTTGGTGATGGCATCGTTAAATAACTCATTGATCCGCTCTACCGATACTACAAACTCCCCCGGTTGGGCAATTAACACCTCGTCACCGGAAATTGTCTCCTTTAACTTTTCCATTCTTTCCCGAAGAGGCAAGTCCACCAAGGATTGACCGTTTAAATACATAATGTCAAAAACAAAAGCCTTCAGGGGCAAAGTTTTGGCCATCTCTTCCACTTTATATTTACGCCTTCTTTTGGTAGTTTCCTGGAAAGGTAAAAATTCATCCGACTGGGGATTAAAGGCCAAAGATTCCGAGTCTAAAATAATAGTTTCGGCTTTGATTTGTTTTAAAGCACCCTGGACAATATCCGGCAAACTAGCGGTAGTCTCTTCTAAATTCCGGGAAAAAACCCGAATCTTGTCCCCGTCCTTATGGATTTGTGTGCGAAATCCATCGTATTTATACTGAATATGAGTTTCTCCCCCAAATTTTTCTAAAATAGTTTTGGCGTCGGGTAACCTTTCAGCCAGTTGTGAACGGATCGGCCGGCCCACCTCTACATCCAGTTTTTTAACCCCTTCCAAACCCTCTTTCCACAAAGTTTCTCCAATGAGTCCCAAATCTGAAGTTTTGTTATAAACTACTTCTAATTCTTTCCGCTTCCCCCTTTCCCCTAACTTGGCCTGGGCAAAAGCATCTAAAATCGTCGGATCTCCAACTCCCAACCTACTGGTCCCCAAAGGAATTCTGACTAAATGTTTTACTCCCACCTCGTCTACTTTTTGCAGCAAATCTGCCAATATCGACACTTTCTTCTCAACTGTCCCCTCCCCGGAAGTTTGGGCAATTTTTCTTAATTCATCAAAGACCTCAGTAACTGTTAATTTTGACCTGCCTATCGGCAGGCAGGACTTTTGACTTTTGACTTTTGACTTTTGACTTTTGACTTTCTCTGCTACCTTTCCCAAATCCCCAACCTTCCCGTATTCTTTTAGCACCTCTTCCCTTTCTATCCCAAAAGCCCGGGCTATGGCTTGAGCCACCAACTTTTCACTCATACCCAGCTCAATTGGTTCATAAAACGGCCCCACCCGGCTTTGGATTAAATAAACCACCTTGGCAATTTCTTCAGTTTCGACTTCTTGAAATAATTGAGCTAAAATATCAATTAAAGCTAACCTTGAAGAGGTATTTTCTAATTTTTCTAAGTATTGGGAAAATTTAGCAAATAACATACATTTGGATTGTAGTAAATCAGACGTATATTGTAAAATGAGTTCCTCTCCTTTAAGCTAAACTATGGATCAATTGGTTCAAGAAACCCAAATAGACGAGGAAGCAATCCCTCAAAACGAGGCCGAAATTTTAGATCCTCATCAAAAGTATTTATTATCTCACTATCATTCCTTGGCTCAAGATGTCAAAGACGGAAAGAAAAGTCCGGAAGAGTTAGCCTTTAAGATGTTTCAAATACATTTAGCCCTGGAAAGAAGGGCTGACAGGGATGGCTTATTAAGACAATTTCTCAATAAAAAAGGTTTCCCTAAGGCTTTGGAAAGAGAGCTAGAAATAATTAAACGCTACAATTTAAACGGTTCCCTGCTTTTTTTGGATATTGACCATTTCAAAAAGGTCAATGACACTTTAGGCCATGACAAGGGTGATCTCATGATTAAAACTTATGCCCAGGTTATTATGCTTTGCACTCGGAAAAGTGATTTATGGGGCCGAATTGGTGGTGATGAGCTGGCCGCATTTTTAATGGGTTCTGATGCGTCGGGGGCAAAAATCGTAGCTGAAAGGATCAGGGAAGAGATTATCAAAGAGGTTAAAAGAGTTTTTCCGGATATTCCTTGGGAGCAGACCGTCAGTATTGGAATTGCCGAAGTTAAAAAAGCTGCTGGCCAAGTTGATGACACAATTGGCGAATTAATCTACCGGGCCGACCAGGCCATGTATAAAGCAAAAGAGGAAAGAAATAAAACTGTCGTCTTTTCCGAGGAACTATCAAACAAAGGTTAAAAAACTTTTCGCTATTTATTATTTTGGATTACAGCCATTACCTGTATTTCCATTAGCCAAGCGAAGAACTTCATCTAAATCAAAAGGTTTTTGGACTAAATCATCAGCGCCTATATCTCTTAATCTGCTTATCTCGCAAGGATTCATTACATCTAAAGCGCTTGAGCAAACAATACATTGTATATAAGGGTGTTCACTTTTGAGGAATTTAACTACCTGATCTCCACTTAAGACACCTCTTGGCATATAGAGATCAATAAAAGCAAGGTTAATCAACCCTTTCTTTTGTTCGGACCGAACAACCGCTTCAATAACTTCTTCTGGCCCCGAGGCGAGAGCCACATTATGGCCTTCCCCGCTCAATATAGCTTCCATCATCTCCCTTATAGCGATATCATCATCAACAACAAGAATATGTTTAGATGCTCTTTCTGGACTCATAGTCAAATGATATACTATAAGTCTAATCTAGTCAAGCTATTTTAGTACGTATTCGGCTTTTTTGGTGCCGCCGACCTTTTTGATTAAACCTTTTTGTTTGAGGAATTTCAGTTCCCGCAAGACCGTATCATCGGAAAAATCAGGAAAGATTTTACGAAAGTCTTTATTTTGCATTGCTTTATGCCGGTGCAGATATTCCATAATCAGCATCTGTCTCTCATTGAGCTCTACCTGCTCCCCCAGTCTGTCTTTGATCCGTGAGTCCAGGGAGATCCGCTTAACCCGTTCCTTGATTTTGTTTAGCTCGATAGCCACCCCTTCTACGAAATAATCCAGCCAGGGAGTTAGATCCCTTTCCTGGTTATCCAAAACCAGTTGGTTGGACACGGCCTGCAAGGTTAAATAATAATCCATGGGGCTGGAATCAAAATATTCTTCCAGGGAAAAAAGCTTACGGATATCGTAGCCTTCCAAAAACATTACCAGGGTGGCAATGGCCCGGGCAGTCCGGCCGTTACCTTCGACAAAAGGGTGGATCCGGGCTAACTCGTAGTGGACTATCCCGGCCTTAATCACCGGATGGATATCTTTTGACTCCGGGCTATTAATCCAATTTAACAGGTCTTCCACCAAATAGGGCACTTCTGCAGCCGGAGGAGGGGTATAAGAGACTTGTCCAGTCTTGCTGTTTTTTAAAACCACCTGGCGGACCCGGAATTTGCCGGTATGCTCGGATAAAATAATTTTCTCCACTGTTTTGCGGTGGGTTTCCAAAATAGTTTCCAAGGTTAAAATATAAGAACGGCCCGGTCCAATCTTGGTGGCGATTTCATCAATAAACTTCAAAACATTGCGGTAGTTGATGACTTCCTGGATGTCCCGCTCACGGGCAATGACATCCTGGCCGTCTAAAACCTCCTGGGCCTGTTCAAAAGAAAGCTGGTTGCCCTCCAAATGGGTACCGTGATGAATAAAACGCTCAGCCGCCTCTTTGCGAAACTTGGCTTCCCAGGCCGGAATCAAGGGAGAGTTTAGAATTACTTCCCGGGCAGCATCAATTACCCCGATATATTTTAAAGTTTTATTGGTAATAGAATATTTTGGATTAAACATGTTTGAAATAAGTCAAAAGCCAAAGGTCAAAAATCAAAATTGCAAGTTAAAATTCAAAACTTTTAACTTTTAAATTGTACTTTTGCCTTTTGAATTTTGCATTTTGAATTAATTATCGCATAATTCCCGCAGAATTCCAAGATTTTGTTGTCTTGAGGGTGCAATTACGATAAAATAACTTTATGGTAAAGAGAAAAGCTAGTACAAATGCCAAAAAAGAAGAAAAAACCTTTCACGAAGAGCTAGTTTCCCAAATGCTTGCCTTGGCTACTTCCGGTTTTGGGTTAGTGGCAGCTTTGGCCTGGAACGATACAATCCAACAAGTTGTCAAAGAATTTATCGAACCGCGTATTCCGGGATCAGGGATACTCTCACGCTTTATTTATGCTCTCCTAATTACCGTTCTAGCGGTTTTTATTACCTATCAGCTAACCCGCCTCAATGCCCATTTCCAATCAGGCAAAAAGTAGCTCGGAAAAACCTTAAGCTCTTCGGATATAGTCAGCAAGTTGCGGATACACCTTTAAAGAAGCAGCTAAAAGCGTTGCCGATCTATTAGCAGGGACCAAACCAGCAGCCACCAAACCATCTAAGGAAGCTTCCAGTACAAATGGAATTGCAGGATCAGCGCTTTTGACCATTCTTATCATCTGCCCAATTTCATTGTTGTAATTAGGATTTTCACCGGTCATCTCTTTTAGCCATCTAATACTTGGAATAGTCTGATCAGCATGGACAACTCTTCCTACCTGCACATGAACCTCTTTGATAATCCCTGCTTGCAACATCTTAGCTAGGGCTGTTTTCCAATCACCAAATGGGCGCACACCTTCTCTAGCTTCCTCCAAAGCATGATGAAAATCAAAAACTGCCAAACGATGATTTTTGATATAAACATCAGCATTACTTTCATCACCAAAAACAGCGGGGTGGGTTTGTATTAAGGGATATTTATAATGTCCGTAAGGTTCTTGACCACCAACCCGATAATTGTATGTCACAACAGGAAAATCACTCCCGAAAACTTTCTCTAATTTATGCAGTGATCGTATAGAAAGAGCCGGACCAGGGAAAGCTAAATTGTATTTAGCCAATTTTTCATCCGGCCTTAAAGGATCAACTCTTTCACGGAGCACTTTGGCCAATTGGGCATAAGGATTAAACATCACATGGCCACTTTTAATGGCGGTTAATTTAGCTAAAGTTTGCTTCCGTTTAAACAGCACATCCAAAGCCGGACCCCAAAAGGGAGCATATTCGACACTCGAAAAACCAGTTTTCTGAGCAAATTCAATAAAACGACGGTTGCTTCCGAATAAAGCAATATCAGGGCGTTGCTGACAAGCAAGATTTAAATAAGAAAAACGGACATCAACTTCCTGATTCATACTGCATATACTAGCAGGAAAACTATCTTAATGCAACCTATAGGACACTCAAATTCCCTTTTTCAACCCTAATCACTTTTACTGATTTTAAAAATTCTTCGGGAATTTGTTCGTTTTCCACCGCAGTTATTACTGTTTGTTGGTCTTTAACCAAAGAAATAATATAATCCCGGTGTTCGCTATCCAGCTCTGAAAAAACATCATCCAATAGAAGTATCGGTTTTGTCTGTTTTACTTTATTAATAAACTGCAGTTGCGCAAGTTTTAGCCACAAAACAGCCGTCCGTTGTTCACCCCGGGAACCAAAACTTCCCAAATGACGTCCATTTAAAATAAAGGTAAAGTCATCCCGGTGAGGACCAATTAAGCTGGTGGCTGCAGCTATTTCCCGGGGTTGGTACTCTTCAAGCCGTTTTAAAGAAAGCAGGCTTTGTTGATACATATACTTAAACTCCCCTAAAGAATTGGTGAGAGAATTTAATTGCGTAGCCTCTTCATTTATTACCTGAAAAAAATGATGCCTTTTCTCGGTAATAACTTTGCCTGATTCAATCATTTTCTCTGTCCAAAATTCCAGCTCGGAAATTTTAGCCAAACCCTCCTTGATCCTTTTTAAAAGCCTGTTTCGGGAGACTAAAGCCAGAGAGTATTCATTTAAGGCCTGTTTATACTGTTTATCAATTTGAGCTAGACTCAGATCCAGATGCCAGCGGCGCAGGGCCGGGGGGCCGGAAACCAGGTTAATGTCTTCCGGAGAAAAATAAACCGCCACCAAATTTCCAATATAATCCGTTACCCTCCTGGGTATCCCATTAACTTTAACCCTTTTCTCCACAACCCGTGCCCCTTCTACTGCTGCATCGCTGCGCAACTGCATCGCAATCTCAAGTTTAGTTACCTCAGCAACTTCCTGATCTTTCGATTGCAAACTTTCTACTACTTCTCCTTCCACCCTGCTAAACTCTTCTCCTTGTTTTATAAGCTGCATATCAATTTGGGCTCGGGAAGATTTTGTTGTTGCTAAAAAATAAATTGATTCTAAGATATTGGATTTTCCCTGGGCATTTTTACCAATAAATAAAGTGGTTGGAGAAAAACTTAACTCCAACGTAGAGATATTCCTAAAATTAGTGAGTTTGAGTTTTTTTAAAAGCATTCCGTCTTACTTTTCCCAATGGCCTTCACCTAAAAATTCCCGGACCCGTATAGGCAGATGGCGCGCATGAAAAAATAAGTTGGGCCGAAGCGCTATTATCCCTACTGCCAATGTCATCACCCCCAGGCTAATAAAAATAGGCGTAACTCCGATTAAATCCGACAAGCCTCCGGCCAAAATCGCCGTCACTGCCGAAACACTGGTCATAATTACAGCCAGCACCGAAAACACCTTTCCCCGGCTTTGTTCAGGCGTACTTTCCTGAAGGGATGTCTGGGAAGGAATAATAATGGAAACGGTACATAACCCGGCCAAAAAAGCAATTAAAGCAAAAAGTGAAGACAAAGAGGGAGCCCTAAAGAAATACCGGGGATGGGTAATATATGTTGGCAAATCACTCGATTGCAGTATTTGGGCAAGTGTAGGGATTATCCCGATCAGAATAAACAATATTCCTCCGATAATGACTGCCGGTAATACCAAAGATCTTCGGGGACGGCCATGAAAAAGACGGCCAATCAACAGGGCTCCCACCACCATTCCCAGCCCCAAAGGCAACATCACAAAGTAAGAAGCATCAGCAGCATGAATGTGCAATACCCTTTCAACATAAGAAGGGGTCACTACCGCTAAAATTCCGATCACTCCCTGGACCGCCGAAAGCAGGCCGATGGAAACTATCACACTGATCCTGCCTCTGATAAAATGAAAAGTACGTTTGGCCTCATCAATAGTTAAATCTACCACCCGCCCTAAAGCCGAAAATGAAGGCGATTTATCAAACTCCGCTTTAGATGTACGGATAACCGGCAAGTTTTGGGCCATCAAAAAGGCGATGAAAAGCATGAAGGCTCCCATTAAAAAAACAGCATTAATTCCCAAAGTATTTAAAATCGGCCCGCCAATGGAAAACCCGACCATAAACGAACCATAAAGGGTTAAAGAAAACAGTGAGTTGGCTAAAAAAAGCTGCTTGGAAGTGACAAGTTTAGGAATTGAAGAACTTTCCGAAGGCATAAAAAATTGGGCTAAAAAATTAACAAAAAAAGTGTTAATTAAAATTAGAGGGAAAGAGCGTTTAATAAGCAAAAAAAGTAAAAAGGCAATTACTAAAAAAAAGTCGATTAGGATAATTATCCTTCTTCTGTCGGTCAAATCAACAAAAACTCCGGCAAATAAACCAAAAAGTATCGCCGGCAGATAGGCGGAAACAAGCAACGCCGAAACAGCCAGGTTGGAATTAACCAGCTTAAATACCCAAATAATCAAAGCAAAATTTAGGGTATTGTAGGCTAGCTGAACCAGGATCTGATTAAACCATAAAAATCTAAAGCCCCGGTTAGAAATTACCGAGGCAAACGTAACCTTCTCAGTCATAATTTAAACTCAAAGATATTATACCGCAAATTACTTTTGGCAGGACGGACAAAAGTATGTCCCTCTACCTGCTTGGATAATTTTTTCTACCTTTCCGGAACAGCCCTTACAAGCTTGACCTTCTTTGCCATAAACATTGGCATAATCTAAAAAGTATCCCTTCTCCCCATCAATATTAACAAAGTGAGCCCTAGTCGATCCTCCTTTTTCAATGGCCAGTTCCAAAGAATCTTTGATACCCTGGTAAAGCTTTTTAAATTCCCTGTCGGATAAGTTGGATACTTTTCTTCGAGGATCAATTCTCGCTGCAAAAAGTACTTCCGAGGCATAAATATTCCCCACTCCGGAGACAACGGATTGGTCCATGAGGACAACTTTGATTGGTTTGCTTTTATGCTTTAAAAGGTTGGTTTTTAAAAGCTCCCAAGAAAATCCCGGTTCCAAGGGTTCCGGGCCTAACTCCCCTAGCTTTTTAAAGTTATCTCCCTCAAGCTGCGAAGTTCTAAACAGTTTGACCCAACCAAACCTGCGCTGGTCGTTAAAATATAACTTTGAACTATCAAATTCAAAGACAGCCCGGGTTGAACTGTTGGGTAGCGGCCCTCTCATGTCCGGGGTCGGATGTCCCCCAATTACCCTTTCTTTTTTTTGAGTCAATATTAGTTGTCCGGTCATTTTTAAATGAAAAACCAGGGAAATATCACCAGTCAGATTTATCCCCAACATCTTGGCTTTTCGCCAAACTTCGAGTACCTTTTGCCCCTGGGGCTTTTGAGGGTTAAATAAAACAGATTTGGGGGTTAAAACTTCAATCTTTTTTAAGGTCAAACCCAATATTTTTTTCTCTAAACCTCTCCTGATGGTTTCAACTTCAGGCAACTCCGGCATAAAGCTATTTTACTGTGAGATTAACCTAAGATCAATCATTGGAGTTCTTGGTAATCCCCTGCGAAAATAAAAGTTCGACCAATCAGCTATCTTCTGTTTAAAGTCAGGGAAATACTCCTTCAAGCCTACAGCAGCTAAATAAGGAACAGCTATTAGTAGTTCAGCAACAGAAGGAATTGTAATTTCCGGGGCAGTAGTCCGCCAAGCTACGTCTTCAAAACAGGGTCTATTCCTCCTAAGGTTTTCAGCATAAAATTCATGGCTCTGTAATTGTTTTCGTTGCTCATCAATAGAAGAAATTGGGCCGACTTTTTCCCACTCATTCATAATTTTAATATAAAGGGGATCGGATTTATTTCCCAGTCTTTAAATTTTCTTTAATAAGTTCTAAAATTTCTTTTTTAAATCTTTCTTTGGAAAATTTTTCGGCTTGGCTGTAGCAATCCTGGGCTTGATATTTTTTAGGATCAAATTTCTTCAGAACTTTAACTAAAGAATCAACTGTTGGTTTATCGAAAAACTCGCCGGTTTTACCCTCCACCACTGTCTCCAAAAACCCTCCGGCTCGCAAAGCAATCACCGGAGTCCCAGCGGCCATGGATTCCACCGGGACAATCCCAAAATCCTCATCTTCTGAGACCACAATAACCGCTTTAGCTCTTACCATTAGTTCCGGTAAATTTTGGTCATCTACCTCATCTAAAAACTCCACACTTTTAAAATTGGCAAATTGGGACTTAAAAGTTGAAAGTAAAGGCCCGGTGCCGGCTATTTTCAAAGGCAACCCCAGCTTGCCACAAGCCTCAATGATAATATCTGTCCCCTTTCCTCTTACCAATCTTCCCAAGGATAAGTAATAACTATCTTTTGAGTTTTGAATTGTACTTTTGAATTTTGAATTTTGAATTTTGAATTTTTGTATATCAACTGGGGGATAGATCACTACTGATTGCCGGCGATAAAATTTTTTAATCCTTTGGTATACATTTTGAGAGTTGGCCACCAGAATATCCGGCCTCTGAGAGACTTGGAAATCATAAAGCCGCAGCAAGTGAATGGCCAAACTTGAGGGTATTTTAGTCCACCAATGTTTTTGGTAACTGCCCGACCTCGGACCGTACAGGGAATTTGGAGGCGTATGGATATAACTAATATGCAAAGCTTTCGATGGGGTAATCACCGCCTTGGCAAAATAATCATTTGAAGAGGAGATAATCAAATCAAAACCGTTTAAGTCAAAGCTTTCAAAAGCTACCGGGGCTAAAATTTTCAAAGGAGATAACAGTTTACCTGCCCAAGGAATCTTATCCAGCCAGGAAGCCTGGATGTTCCAGTCCCGAAATCTCAGGGCGTGGGAACCCAATCCTTGCGGATCATAAAAGGCCGTAAAAATAGGAGCCCTAGGAAAAATTTCATGTAAGGCCTCCAAAACCCTCTCCGCTCCACCATAAAATTTTAAAAAATCATGAACTAAGGCAACTTTCATTTTATATTTTCATAAACTTTAAAGATCTTATCTGTTACTTTCTCGATTGTAAAATTGTCCATTACATCATCATAAGCCTGTTGACCTAATTTTCGAGCTAAATTTCTATCCTCGACAAGTTTATTTAATGCCTTTGCCATAGTTTTGCTATCACCGGGATCGACTAAAAAACCATTCGCTCCATCTTTAATAAACTCCGGAGTTCCTCCATTATTGGTAGCCACAATCGGTAATTTAGCCATTGCCGCTTCAATCACCGATGAGGCAAAAGGTTCTTTTTCCACTGAAGCCAGCACAAAGATATCAATTAAACTAAAAATTAAAGACCTATCCTCAATAAATCCTGCCAGCTTTACCCTTGTCTCCAATTTATATCTTTTAACCATCTCTTCAAGTAGCTTCTCGACACTGCCTTCCTGGCCCTTACCGCTGCCAAAAATCAGCAGCTTTACCTTAGGATCTTTAATCTTGACAATTGCCTGTAATAATATCTGTGGCCCTTTTCTTTCCACCAACCGACCGGCAAAACCGATGACAGTATCCTCCTTTTTTATTTTATACTTCTTTTTTAGTTGAAAAACCTGGGAAGAATCAGGATTAGTGATTTTTTTACCCAAATCAGAGCTAATATAGACAACTTCACACTTAGGAAACCTACCTTTATAATAATCGTTGATTGAGCGGGAAACCATTAAAAACTTATCCACCCTTTTTCCCAAAGTAGCCATCAACCAATGGGGATAATCATAATCAAGAATATAGGCAACCAGCTTGTGTTTTTTAGGAAGTAAACTGGTTAAAATTAAAGCCCGGGTAGTATGGGCTACCACTAAATCCGGGTTAACATCTTTCACTATTTCGTTAAGTTGTCTGACTGATTTTACAAGACGAAGCAAAACAGCCGGATTAAATCTTTTCAAAGGCTCAAAATCAATTTTAAAAACAGGAACATTGCTTTGGCTATAAAGATGCTCATAAGGTGAGTCTTTAGCGATCACCAAAAAGGGGTCAAATTTTTTTCTATCAAAATAGCGAAGATAGGTCGACAACCAAATCTGTGCTCCTCCGGCTATTGTACTATGGTCGACAAAAAGGATTTTACACTTTCTCATTATCTGCCTTTGATTATATAACACAATCAATATGTAAAAATCCTGCAAATATATTAGAATATGGTGGCTTTAACAAAACATTTATGGAAACCAAAGAAATAATTATTAAACCACAGGCCAAATGGTCCCTAATAGATCTGGGTGAACTGTGGAGATACCGGGAGCTGCTTTATATTTTTAGCTGGAGAGATATTAAAGTGCGTTACAAACAGACGCTTTTTGGCCTGGCCTGGGCAATTCTCCAACCTTTGGCAACGATGGTGATCTTTACGGTTTTTTTTGGCAATCTGGCCAAAATTCCTTCAGGGAAACTCCCCTACCCTCTATTTGTTCTTTGCGGTTTGGTTTTTTGGACCTTTTTTTCCAACACCCTCACCAATGCCGCCAACAGTATGGTCAGCCATGAAAACATTATCAAAAAAGTTTACTTTCCCAAAATTACCCTTCCCCTATCAACAGTACTCACAGGTATTGTGGATTTTGTGATTAATTTTATTATTTTAATAATCTTTGCCCTTATTTTAGGCTTTATACCTTCAATCTGGATCCTGTTAGCCCTGCCTGTCTCTGTTTTACTAACCATTATGACCTCTCTTGGTCTAGGCGCTTTTCTGGCTGCTTTCAATGTCCGCTACCGTGATGTCCGTTATGTTTTACCATTTTTTATCCAAATTTTGCTTTTTGTAACACCGGTCATCTATCCTCTTAGTTTAATTCCTACACAAAAACGTTATCTAATGGCTTTAAATCCCATGACCCTTGTTGTTGAGTCAGTCCGCTCAGCCTTTACCGGGGAAAATCTTTTATGTTCTGGGTCTTGTCCATTAAATTTTGAAACGGCAGCCATCTCCATTGTTTCAGCCTTTGTTATCTTATTTTTGGGACTATGGTATTTTAGAAAAACCGAACGTTTTTTCGCCGATATAGTTTAAATTATTTCTAAAAAATGAGTAAACCTATTATTGAAGTTAAAAATGTCTCTAAAAAATACAAAATCGGCCAAAAGCAGCGCTACTATTCTTTTCGGGATAGTTTAAATAAGATAGTTACCTCCCCTTTTAAAATTTCAAAACAGGAAAAATTATCTACCGACAATCCGGAAGAATTTTGGGCCCTAAAAGATGTTTCGTTTAAAGTTATGCCAGGTGAGGTTTTAGGGATAATCGGCAAAAACGGAGCCGGTAAAAGTACGCTTTTAAAAATTTTAAGCCAGATTACTCCCCCAACTCAGGGTGAAATTAAATTGCGGGGACGGGTGGCCAGTTTGCTGGAGGTTGGAACCGGTTTTCATCCCGAGCTTACAGGCAGGGAAAATATCTATCTTAACGGGGCAATTTTGGGGATGAGCCGGGCAGAGATCAGGAAAAAATTTGATGAAATAGTTGATTTTGCCGAAATCTCCCAATTTTTAGATACCCCGGTCAAACACTACTCTTCCGGTATGTACATGCGGTTGGCCTTTGCAGTGGCCGCCCATCTGGAACCGGAAATTTTATTGGTAGATGAGGTATTGGCAGTTGGAGATGCCAACTTCCAAAAAAAATGCTTGGGCAAAATGAGTGAGGTCTCAAAACAAGGAAGAACAGTGTTATTTGTTAGCCATAATATGGGGGCAATATCTCAACTTTGTACCAGAGCAATATATATAAAAAATGGTGTCATAGCTTTTGAAGGAAAAACCCAACATGCAATAGATTCGTATCTAAAGTATTACAAGAATAATCTTGGATTAAATGAGCCAAGCACTAAGGCATTTAGAATAATTAAACTGTATGTTAAACATAAAGGTAAAAATGTTGCACAATCTAACGTATATAATTTTATAGTTGAACTTTACTCTAAAGAAAAAGTTTCAGGGATAGAAATAGGTATTGGTTTAAATGATAGAGATGGAAAAAGGATCTTAACTTTCTTTTCAAGATTTTATGGAATAAAATTCCATCTCAAAAAGGGATTAAATCAAATATCTTGTAAAACAAATTTATCTTTTTTAAAACCAGATGTCTATAGATTAAGCGTCATGTTGGGAAACGGCTTTGAAATTTTAGACCATGTTAACGATTTAGAAGAATTCACTATTGAACAAAGTCCTTACCCGGGAGGGGTAATACCTGATGATTCTCAAGGCATTATTGTTGTAAAACAGGACTGGAAGATAATAGCTTAGTATGAATAATTCAAATAAACAAAGCCGTAAAACTGAAGACGAACTATTCACGTTATCCTTTGAGTTAAAAACATTGTCTCAGACAATCAACGAAAATAAATTGGAAAGGTGGGTTCCTGGTTTTTCCTCAAAACACACAGAGGAAGAGCATTATAATCGATATATTTGGGCGAGTAAATTTGTAAATAGAAAAAAAGTTTTAGATATAGCCTGTGGAACTGGAAAAGGAAGTTTAATTCTATCAGAAAAAGGAGGGGCTTCTCAGGTGGTTGGCTGTGATATCGATAAAGAAGTCATTCGTTATGCCTCCATTAAATACCCTTCTCCTATAATCAAATACCTTACTCAAAATGCCGAAAAATTTACTTCAAAGAATAAATTTGATGTAATAATAAGTTTTGAAACTATTGAACACATTAAAAAAGTAGACAAATTTTTAACGAGTATCAAATCGGCTTTAAAAGATGACGGGATACTTATTGTCTCAACTCCTATTTCTAACAAAAAAATCAATTCTCACCCTGATAACGAGTATCACTTGTGTGAGTGGGGATTCGAATCTTTTCAATCTTTAATATCAAAACATTTTAAGATTAATGGTGTATATATACAAATCCTTCCTGTTCCGGTTCCATCAATTAGAAACCTTAGAGCTTATATAAAATATATCTTAAACACCAAACAAACCTCTCCCCAATTAGATTATCTACAAGTAATACCTCAGTCTAAACAAAATATTCCCATTAAAAAAATAGGGACAGATCTACCTGCCTATCAAATTCTACAATGCTCAAAGAAAAAATAAATTTTAAAATCTTTAAAAGAAACAGTTCAAAAAGGAAAATTACCTTTATTTTATTATCTTTAATTTATTTTAGTGATAAAAAATTAAGTTACTCTGACAACAGATCTGCATTTACTCCCTTGCAAAGAGCAAAACAAACAGTAAAAACTATTAATTCCATTAGAAAATCTATTCCTAGTGCTAATATAATAATGATAGAAGTTGGAAGAAACCCTAACCTCCCCTGCAATTTACCGGAACTTTGCGACGAATTTGTCTATCTGGGTAATAATTTTCTGATAAGAGCTGCTTGTGATAGTAGATACAAAGGCTTAGGGGAAGTTATCAGCCTACTTCTGGCAAAAAAATACTTGATAAACAAAGCAGATTATTTCTTTAAAATCAGCGGAAGATATTATTTAACAGAAAAATTTGACTTGTCTCAGTGGGTATCAGATAAATTTGTTATTCGTAAATATAATAATGATATGTCCACAAGACTTTATGGTTTCCCTAATAAATTATTTAATTTTTGGTTTTTAGCTCTTCTTAAAAGCCTTCCTTATTTACTAATAGGCCGAGCAATAGAACATACCTTACCTAAATTTCTTCCCTCTAAAGAGATCAAAGCGCTTAATAATTTGGGCATAGCAGGCAAAGTCGGTGTAAATAATTATTTCTTATCAGAATAGAACATGACCAATAAAGTATTATTAACAATATTAACAAATCAAATTTCAGTAAAAGAAAGAATTAAAAGAAAGATTTACCATCTAATTCATGACTTAAATTCCCAAAATGGCCCTAAAGCTGTGCAACAAAATTTAATAAAAGGTTTAAATACTCTTAAAATTAATTATAACTGCAACCCAATTTTAAAAAATTCTGTAACGGAATCTGTTGTTGTGTTAAGCGACGTCAATACCCTAAAACAAGCGATTCAACTAAAAAAAGCAGGTAAGATTAAAAAACTGATCGCTGGTCCCAATATTGCCATGCTTCCCCAAGAGATATCTTCTTTAAATAATTATCAATTAATTGATTTATACATCCACCCTTGTCAATTTGTTATAGATTGGTGGTTAAAAATCAAGCCGAATTTTTCAGTAAAACAAGCGGTCTGGTATGCAGGCGTAGATGAAAATTTTTGGAAACCTCTAAAAAACCAATTGATTAGTAAAAAAATTATGATCTATAAAAAAACTTACCCTACTAAATTACTAAACACCATAATTTCAACCCTCAACGAAAAATCATTAGCATACGAAGTGATTGATTACGGAAAATATAACATTGAGGAATATCGCAAAAAATTAAGAACCACTTCTTATGCTATTTTCTTATCGGAATCAGAAAGCCAAGGAATGGCTTTGTTTGAAGCCTGGTCCTGCGATGTCCCTACTTTAGTCTGGAATAGAGGTTATTTTAGGTGGAATGAGTATACGGCTCCTGCTTCATCCGCACCATATCTTTCAAATTTAACAGGTTTAACCTTTTCTGGAGGACAAGATTTTATAAAGTCACTCGAAGAAATGGAAAAGATCCATAAACAAGTGCGTCCAAGAGAGTGGATTCTCAAAAACGGAACTGCTAAGATATCTGCATCAAATTTATTAAAAATAATTAAAAATATTGGTAGCAAATAATAATATGTTTTTCCCTCAAAAAATTCAAAAAATTAAGCCAGGAGATAAAGTATTAGAAATTGGACCTGGCGGTACACCATTTACAAGATCAGATGTATTTTTAGAGTTAAGATACAAAAATCAAAAAGAAGCTAAATTTCAAAGAGGTAATACTAAAAAACTTAAAACTAATAAACCTGTTGTGTATTATGATGGAGGTCGTTTCCCCTTCCTAGACAAAGAATTTGATTATGTTATATGCTCTCACGTATTAGAGCACGTAGAAGATGTAGGATTATTTTTATTAGAATTATTCAGGATAGCTCGAAAAGGTTATATTGAATACCCAACGGTATATTATGAATACCTTTACAATTTTTCAGTACATTTAAACTTACTTAAGTTTAACAAGGGTCAACTTATATATCTTAAAAAAACCGATACACCTCTATGCCAGTTTTCTTCTATTCATAAATTATATTACCAAACCTTAAAACAAGGTTATTCTAGTTTTATAGACGACCTTAGAGATTATATGTTTGAAGGATTTGAATGGCTCTCTCCTTTTGCTATTAAAAAGGCCTCTTCCCTAGAAGAATTAACATGGAAAAGATTGGAAATACCTGTTTATAAAAACAGATCCCAAAAAAGAATATTGAAGTTAGTTGAAATATTAAAACAAGCTACTGATATAGGAGGTAAAAAAAATTGAAATTACATTTAGGGTGCGGGCAAAGATATCTAAAAGGTTATATAAATATTGATTTTCCTAAATCCAAGCACTCTATTCAGGATAAAAGCATAGCTGATATCCAGGCAAATATACTGGATTTAAAATATGCCCAAGAAACAGTTGGAGAGATTAGACTTCACCATGTTTTTGAACATTTCACAAGACCTACTGCCTGTGCCCTGCTATTTACCTGGAGAAATTGGTTAAAAAAGAATGGAATAGTCCGAATTGAAGTTCCCGATTTTGATAAAACAGTGAGGAACATACTCAACCCTTTGGCTAGTGACAAGAAAAAAGCCGTAGCATTAAGACATATTTTTGGTTCTAATGAAGCTGAGTGGGCCGTGCATTTCGAAGGCTGGTCTGTTAAAAGGTTGGGGAATTTATTAAAAATTTTAGGTTTTGATATTATTGAGGTCAAAAAAAATTCCTGGAAAGGAACATATAATTTTGAAATTTTTGCTCAAAAAAATATAAAAAAGATAAATAAAAATGAGGCTGAGTCAATAGTCAGAAATTTTCTTGCTAATTTTTTGGTTGACAAGTCATCCTCAGAAAAAAAACTATTGGAAGTTTGGATGGGTATGTACAAAAACCAACTTGAAAAGGGAGTTTTATGAAAGACACCGTAAGTGTAATTATTCCGACGTGGAACCGAGCAAAAACTCTTCCCAAAGCCATTAAAAGTGCCCTGGACCAAACTTATCCCCCGCTCGAAGTACTAATTTGTGATGACGGCTCCACTGATAGCTCTGAACAAATTGTGAAGGCAATTAAAAATCCAAAGGTTAAATGGATTCCGGGAAAACACAGCGGATTACCGGCCGTTCCTAGAAATAGAGGTTTAAAGCAGGCTAAAGGAGAATGGATTGCTTTTTTAGACAGTGATGACTATTGGTTTCCAGATAAATTAGAAAAACAATTAATGTTTGCCGATATTGTTAAAACCAAAGCGATGTGTACCAATGCCAAATCTCAACTACCAAATGGAAAAATATCTGGGAAAATTTTATACCACTCCGAGACTACAGTAACCTTTGAAAAACTTTTAAATAATAATTGTATCATCACTAGCACTAGCTTGATTCACCATTCCTTACTTAAAATCATAGCAAAATTTCCTGAAAATAAGCAGTTAAAAGCCCTCGAAGATTATGCTTTTTGGTTAAGGGTATCTACACAAACTAACTTTAGCTATATAAAAGAATCTTCAATTATTTATAACAACAATCTCAAAGATAGTATACGTCTAAAAGCAGAAGTTGATCCATATAATTCAGCTCTTCAAAAAAAAATTGTTTTGGAAAATTTTTTAGAGTGGTGTTTAAAGTATAAGATTTCTAAGTATTATATTAAAAAGGCTACCCGAGTAAATAAATTAAATGCACTTGTACTTAAAAAAAATAGTTTATTCCATTTTGTATTTTCTTTATTTAAAATTTAATTGAAAGATATTAAAGTTCTTAAAACTTATGATAAATAATAATTTGCTTACATTCAAAAAAAATTATTTTTCACAAAACGGCGAAGATGGAATAATTGAAGAGTTACTCAATTTAATAAAAGTTAAAACTGGGACATGCTGCGAATTCGGTGCATGGGATGGGATACATCTTAGTAATACAAGGAACCTTATACAGAAAGGTTGGGAAGGTATTCTTATTGAAGCGGACAAGGACAGGTTTAAACAATTAAAAAAAAATTATAAAAATTACCACTATGTAAAATGTATTAACTCATACATTAATACAGCAGAAAGTCGATTATCGCACGTACTAAAAAGAGCTGGGGTTAAATCATTAAATAAAATTAATTTTTTAAGTATTGATATTGATGCACTGGATTATCTAATTTTTCAAAACCTAGACTTTAGGCCACAGATAATTTGTATTGAGGTTAACGCTGCTTTTTCTCCTCAATCCACATCCTTAAGAAAAGAGGTTATAGATAAGATTGGATGTTCTTTATCATTTATGTCCAAAATAGCAAAAAACAAAGGTTATTCGTTAGTATGTTTTACAGGAAACGCTCTTTATTTAAGAAATGACCTTCAAGAGAAATATAAAATTTCCTCTGTAACTGATAAGGAAGCATATATAAATTTTTTAAAAGCTCTTTCTTTATCAGAAAGAGAATGGCTTTTCCTTGTTAATTTAGCCCTTACTTATCCTTACTATAAATTTAGGAATCCATTCCTAACAAAAAATTTTCTGAAAATTTCTCTCCCGAGAATAGGAAAAATAATAATGGTTGCCATTTTACGCAAATACTATGTATTATCTAAAGTCCGGCTTAAAAGATATATTTATCCTCTCGAAGCTTTTTTACTCAAGAGAGGAGGAACCTCTTAGTTGTAAAATGTTTTCAAAATGAAAATTTTACATGCCGTGGAATCATATTACCCTTCTATAGGCGGAATGCAGGAAGTTGTTAAGCAAATTTCTGAACGACTCGTACAAAAGGGACACAAAGTAACTGTGGCCACCAGCAAGATACCACAAAGAACGTCTCGGATTATCAATGGAGTAAAGATTAAAGAATTTGATATTTCTGGCAACATGGTCCGAGGCTTAAAGGGAGATGTTAAGAAATATCAAGAATTTTTGCTAAATTCTGATTTTAATGTGGTTACGAATTTTGCAGCTCAACAGTGGACTACAGATCTGATGCTCCCCATTCTTGGTCAAATTAAGGCAAAAAAAGTTTTTGTTCCTACTGGATTTTCGGCTCTCTATAATCCTACCTACAAAGAATATTTTAAAAAGATGGAAGATTGGATGAAGTGGTATGACATGAACATTTTTCTCTCTTATGATTATCGGGATATCAATTTTGCAAAAAAAGCAGGTGTAAAAAAAATTAAAGTCATACCCAATGGGGCATCAGAGGAAGAGTTTTTAAGTACTCCACAAATTAATATTCGAAAACTACTTAATATTCCCCCCCATCATTTCTTGATCCTATTAGTTGGATCGCACACTGGCAAAAAGGGACACATCGAAGCCATGAAAATCTTTACCCGATCAAAAATAAATAACGCTACCTTATTGATTATTGCCAATTCCTATTACCGAGGAGCATGTGAATTAAAATGTAAAGCCAGCCCAAAATTTTTAAACATCTTGCCTTCTAATTTATTAGGGCATAAAAAAATTATTGTTGCCGAACTTCCCCGTCAACAAACCATTGCTGCCTACCAAACTGCTGATCTGTTTTTATTCCCTTCTCAGATTGAATGTTCGCCACTGGTACTCTTTGAGAGTATGGCCTCTAAAACACCTTTTTTAACTACAGATGTGGGTAATTCCAAAGAAATTATTAAATGGTCAAAAAGTGGCGTATTATTACCAACAATCAAAGACAAAAACGGCTTAAGTATATGTAAAATAAAAGAATCTGCAAAAATACTAGAAAACCTCTATAATAATCCCCAAAAGAGACAATTAATGGCAAAGAACGGTTTTTCTGTTTGGAAAAAGAGCTTCACTTGGAATAAAATTACTAAAGAATATTTAAATACTTACGAAAAATTAATGAACAAAGAAGTTATGGTTGATTATGTTAATAACTAAATTTTTTAATGATTTTTTCCAGATTTCCCCACTCCATGATTATGGAGATTTAGGTTACTTTTCTAAAAAAGATCCTAAAACCAGTAAATACACTTTTGCTAATTGGGGAAGCAGAAGATGGGAATACGCTTATATAGAAAAGATATTATCAGAGATCGGCATAAAAAATAAAAAAGTAGTAGATATCGGTATAGGTTTACCGTCTAGCTCCAATTTTCATAATCTCTATCTAAAATCTGGGTGTCATTTAATAGGTTTTGACCCTGATGACCGGCTTAAAAAAATTACCAAACTCTCTGCAAAATGTAAAATCTATCGCCAATCTGCCGAAAAAATACCTCTCTCAGCTAAATCAACAGATATAGTTGTGGTTATTTCATCATTTGAACATTTCCCAATTAAAATATTTAACAAAACAATAAAGGAAATACATAGAATCCTAAAAGATGACGGACGTTTAATTGTTACTCTAGACTTAACTTATGATAAAACTAAATCCGCCAGATGGGCGATTCTGGAAAAAACTCTTAACAGACTCCCCCCTCAGGAAAACGATCAACAATTAAAACCTTTTCATAAACACTTAACACTGGAACTCTTTTTGCAAATGGTCTCCGCATATTTTTATGTAAAAAATAACCAGGCCAAAAACAAAAATTTGGAACTTTCAAAGTTGGTTTATTCAAAAGAATGGAACTCGTATATAGGCTACGCCAACCTTTACAAAAAAAGAAAAGACCATGGATTACAGCAACCTTAAAAAAGATTTTAATAAAAGAATTATACGTTTTAATAAGGTAATTATTTGGGGACTAAAAAATCAGAATCATACCCACCGATATATTCACCATCATTTTTATACAACTCTAAATAAACTCGGTGCTAAGACTGCTTGGGTGGACGATAACCAAAATAGCCAACAGATAATAGAAAAAGGCGATATTATTATCGGAGTAGGTATAGCTGGCAATCATCTTCCTATTAAATCCGATGTTTATTATTGTTTACATAACTTTGATGATTCTGTTTATAGGCAAATAGAACCATCAAAAAATATTAGGTTGCAAGTTTATACAAAAGGTATTGTAAAAGAGGCTCAGAAGTGGAACGAAGTGACATTCTTTGATAAGAAAAATAAAATATTATATCAACCATGGGGTACAAATTTATTACCTAACGAGTTTAAAGAGCCTGTCGTTCCAACGATTAGTAGATTGGTTTTTTGGATTGGGAGCATCTGGAGTAACGATTTAAATCAAGGAAATCTTAAAGAAATCGAGAAACTTAAAAAGGTTTTAAAAAAACATGGTCTATATTTTATTCCCTTACATAGGATTCCTGACTTTCTAAATACATCCCTAGTTAGAATATCTAGAATTGCCCCAGCTATTGCCGGACAGTGGCAGGTAGAACACGATTATCTCCCCTGCCGAATGTGGAAAAATATTTCTTATGGTCAGCTAGGAATATCTAATGTCAAAAAATTTCATGATGTTTTTAAAGGTTGTTCAGTAGACGGAGAAACAATTGAAGAACTTATTGAAAATGCTCTCAACTTAACACCTAGACAAGTTCGAGATTTGATATTCAATCAGCAAAAGATAACTCGAAATCATACTTATGTTAATAGCTTAAATAACATTATGAAAGCTTTTGAAGTTATCGAGTAGCTTATGATTATAGTTCAATTATTTGGAGGGCTAGGAAATCAAATGTTTCAGTATGCCTTAGCCCGAAGTTTATCACTTGATCGAGAGACTAGTTTTAAGCTTGATATTACAGCTTATTACTCTAATATCCCAGCACTAGATACTCCCCGTAGGTATAGTCTCTCTGTGTTCAATATATATGAGGAATTGGCCACAAAAGAAGAAATCGAAAAATTCTTAGGAAAGAAAAAAATATTTATAAAAATAAAGTATCAATTGAATAAACATTTTCATTTTAATTTTTTCGAGAAAATCTTTATGGAGTCGGACTATGGTTATAATTCAAGTGTAAAAAAAGTTGGTACCGATGCTTATTTATTCGGCTTCTGGCAAAGCTGGAAATATTTTTCAAAACATTCAAAAACTATCAAAAAAGATTTCAAGCTTAGAGAACCTCTTTCTAAATCGGCTCAACTTTGGCTAAAAAAAATAGAAAAATTAAACTCGATATCAGTGCATATTCGACGTACAGATATGGCTCACAATAAACACACACGAGCTTATCATGGGATATGTTCCCTAAACTATTATCAAAAAGCTATTAAATTAGTCCACCAAGAAAATCCCAAAATTACATTATTTATTTTTTCTGATGATATTAAATGGGCAAAGGATAATTTACGAACTAATTTTAAAACTTATTTCGTTTCCCAAACAAAAGATCTTAAGGATTATGAGGAAATGACTCTAATGAGCAGATGCAAACATAATATAATTGCCAATAGCAGTTTTAGTTGGTGGGGGGCCTGGTTAAATGATAACCCTCAAAAGATAGTTATCGTTCCCAAGAAGTGGTTTCAAAATCCGAGTATTAATACCAAAGATTTAATTCCCGAACAATGGTTAAGAATTTAAAAACAAAATTTCCAAAGGTTACAGTATTAATGTCAGTCTACAATGGCGAGCAATACCTTAAAGAGGCTGTTGATAGTATTCTCAATCAAACCTTTAAAAACTTCGAGTTCTTAATCATAAATGACGGCTCCACGGATCGCTCTTTAACAATTTTAAATTCTTACAAGGATAGACGTATCCGGATTATAAATAATACCAAAAATATGGGGTTAGTTTTTAGCTTAAATAAAGGTATAAGGCTAGCAAAAGGCGAATACATCGCCCGGATGGATGTCGATGACATATCTCACCTTAAAAGATTAAAAAAACAGGTAGAATTTTTAGATAGCCATCTGGATTATGGCGTTGTCGGGACAGCTCGTTTAATAATCAACAGTCAAGGAAAAGTTATAGAGATCCCCTCCTCTATTTTTGATGACGAAGATATAAAGGTGCAGATTGTTTTTCAGAACCCTTTAGTCCATGGATCAGTAATGATAAGAAAATTTATGCTTTTAAGTAATAAATTATTTTATAATCCAAAGGCAAAACATTTTGAAGATTATGATTTATGGGTTAAACTTATTAATAAAACCAAAATGTTTAATATTCCGGAAATACTTTATTACTGGAGAACTCATTCAGATAACATAACAACCAACCAATCCAAGGTGATGTACCAAGGAAGTGAACAAATATCTCGGTTTTTAACTAAAAATATTACTTTACCAAGACAAAATTTTAAAAAAATTTTGTCTTATCGAAAAAGGAGCCATTTGGAAACAAGCGATAAAAAACTTCAATCTAATATTAAAAAAGGTTACCAAATTTTCTTAATTAAATATGCCCTGCTATCATTAAGACAAAAATTAATTTTTAATTTTTTAATCTTGCTATTATCAAGTCTTTTGATTCAGCCAATGAGTTATTTTATATATCCTTTTAAAATAATGAAGCAGTCTGGGGTGAAGTTATTTAAGTAATGATAAACAAAAATATTCTCATAATTACACCTACTTTTTATCCTGCATTTGGAGGAATCGAAGAACAATGTCGATTATTGGCAGAAGAATTTATAAAAAGAGGTTGCAATGTAGATGTTCTCACGGAGCAGATAGCGCCAAATCTGCCTCTCAAAGAAAAGGTTGATGGCGTTAATGTAAATCGGCTAAGGCGCTCTAACCGCAAACAACGTTTTTACCTTTTTTTTATTTCCCTTGGAATCATAGTTTACCTGCTTCAGAACAGAAATAAATATGAATTGTGTATCATCCGAACCATAAAAATTCATTCTTTTACAGTAGCTTTTATGAAATTTTTTAAACTTTTTAATGCGAAAACATTTGTAACCATAGACAGCGGAGGCGACAAAGACGATATAGTTTTGCTTAAAAAATGGCCGTTTTATAAACTAATAATTTTTTTCTTAAACACACATGATTGCTTAAATAGTATCTGTGACGATAATTACAATCATTATAAAAATTTTAGCTTTAATCAAAATAGATTATCTAAAATATACAATGGCATAAATACTTTAAAATATCAAAAATCAAACTATCCTAAAAATATTAATAGTTTTTTCTTCATAGGAAGACTTATTAAAGATAAGGGTATTCAAGAACTCTTAAAAGCCTTTCAAATACTGATTAAAAAATATCCCAATAAAAAACTGTACATTGGAGGGGATGGCGAAGAAAAGGAGTATGTTCTTAATTTTATTAAAAATAATAAATTGAAAAATAATGTTTATTATTTAGGGTTCATAGACAAAGATTTAAAGGAAACCTTTTTTCAACGAGGTGACTGTTTAGTACTTCCCTCCTACACTGAAGGATTTCCTATCAGTATTTTAGAGGCACTACTTTACAAGAGATTAATTATATGTAGTGATGTTTCGGATGTTAAAAAATTTTATAAAAATAGCATCATCTACTGTCACAAAAAAGATGTTAAAAATCTCTATCAAAAAATGCTCTATGCTATCGAAAATTATTCATCCTCTCGTCTTAACTATGATCCAGTAATTAAAAAAATTGATATAAAAAATACAGTAAACCAGATATTAGAGCGTTTGGAAATTTAGAAATGACGCTATAAGTTGCTTATATAAATAAAATGTTACAATAAAGTTAATGAAAATTTTTAAAAGGATTGTTTTTGGGTTGCCTTTTTTACTTTGTTTTTTTATTTTTAGCTATGAACTCAATTTATTACTTCAAGACCCCAGTAACCTACTTTCCATTCCTTCCCTGATGAGGGCTGGAGTTATGATGGTATCTTTAGTAACCTCCAGCTTCTTTTTTATCATCTTTGCCACTTTAGCCTTTAGCTGGTTAATTGTCTTACCTATTATACTTTTAGCCTCACTCCCTCCCCTGCTTTTTACCTCAGTACCTTTAAGCTACACTTTATCCAGTGGCTTTTTACTCTCTTTATGCTTTTCCTATTTCCTTTTGGAGAGGAAAATGGAGAACTATTTTAGCTTCCAGCCTACCGCCCTTCTCATCCCCCCAATTAAACAGCTAATAACCATTATCCTGCTTGTAGCCTCATTTGGTCTTTACCTGACCTCCAGCTCAGAAATTGCCAACCATGGATTTACCATTCCTCAGTCATTTGTAAACACCGGCACCCAACTTTTGCTCGGCCAACAAGGGATGAGTAGTTTAAATAATCTGGGTTTTAATGATGCTTCTATTCTCAATTCCCAGTCAAATGAAGTTACCCAGCAGCTGCAAACACTTACTCAAAACCCCACCCTCCTTCAGCAACTGGGAGTTGATCCGGCCCTGTTAAACCAGCTCATTAATTCAAATACACCCTCCAAACCTCAAAAATCCCAAAGCCCGGCAACCGACATGATCGAACAACAGATAAACACCATGATCAAACCCTACCTTCATTACCTACCGCTATTTTATGCCGGATTATTTTTTATCAGCTTGTGGTTTTTTGTTTTCTTTTTGGATATCTTTTTATACCTGCCCCTTTGGTTGCTATTTTTGATTTTAGAACAAACCGGGTTTATCAGATATGTCCCGGAGATGAAAGAGGTAAAAAAACTAGCTCTCCAGTGAATGCATTTCTCCCCAGTTAGGACCGGCCTTAAGATCAACCAAAACCGGCACATCTAGTTTGAGGGCATTTTCCATCTTCTCTTTGACCATTTGGGCAGTTTCCTTTACCTTTTGAGGTTCGCATTCAAACAAAAGCTCATCATGAATTTGCAAAATCATCTGGCAGGATTGAGATTGCTTCGCTCCGCTCGCAATGGCATTCCTTAATTCTTTGTCAATTTCTACCATAGCCTTTTTGATCATGTCCGCGGCCGTCCCCTGGACCGGATGGTTGACCGCTGCCCGCTCCCCAAAAGCCTTCATCATCCGGTTTCCTCCGGAAAGCTCGGGAATATACCTTTTTCGACCCCACAAAGTTTGAACATAACCATTTTTGTAAGCCTCCTCCAAAACTTGATTCATCCAGGCTTTTACCTTGGGAAACTGGTCAAAATATTCATCAATTAAATCCTTGGCCACATGATATTCCAACCCAAGTTGTCTTGAAAGGGCATGAGCTCCCTGGCCATAGAGGGTGGCAAAATTCATGGTTTTTCCAATCCTTCGCTGCTGTTTGGTTACCTGGTCCGGTGAAATTTTAAAAATCTTGGCCGCAGTGGCCGCATGGATATCAACCCCTTCACTAAAAGCTTTTATCAATCCCGGATCCCGAGATAAATGGGCCAGGATCCGCAGTTCAATCTGGGAATAATCAGCAGCCAGCAAAACCTTACCTTGGGGAGCGATAAAAGCCCGACGAATTTCCCCGCCAATCTCTCCTTTGACCGGAATGTTTTGCAAATTGGGGTTTTGGGAAGAAATCCTGCCTGTTGCTGCCCCTTCGACATTAAAGGTAGAATGAATTCGGCCGTCTTCCCCCACTGCTTTGGGCAAGGCATCAACATATGTAGAGATTAATTTATAAAGACCACGGTATTCCAAAATCAACGGAATAACCGGATGCTGACTCGACAGCTCATGTAAGGTTTCCTCATCAGTAGAACGGCCGGTTTTAGTCTTTTTGATTACCGGTAAATTTAGCTCGTCAAACAAAACCTGGGAAAGCTGCTTGGGGCTGTTTAAGTTAAATTCATGACCAATCGAATTGTAAATTTCCTTTTCTAAACCGCTTAGCCTCTCTTTTAATCCTTGGCCCATCTTTTCTAAAAACTTTAAATCTATTGCCACCCCTGCTTGAGACATTTTCTGTAAAATCGGCTCCACCTGATGGTCAAGGTCAGTGGTATTTTGAGTTGAATGGTTGGGATCGTCATGCTGGAACGAAGTGATAGCATCTTTATCATTAGTTTCTATCGGTCGCCCAAGGCGACCTCCAGAATGACGGATTTCTCCTCCGGGTATCCGGCCTATCAGACTTCTAAACTCCAACTCCTCAAAAAGTTTTTTCACCTTTTCCCGGTCAAAATCATGGACCCGGCAGGCTAGAAGGTCCAAATGAATCGGCACCTCAGTTTCAATGGTCGCCAATTTTTTACTGGTTAAAGCACTCTCTTTCCCTTCTTCCAAAAGTTTTCTCGTCCTTTCCGGCAACTCTTCTAAATGTTTGTAGACTTTTTCCAGATTGTCATACTTTTGGATTAATTTTGTAGCGCTGACCTCCCCGATTCCCGGCACCCCCGGAATACCGTCTGAGGCATCACCGGCTAAGGCTTTATAATCCACCAAGTTTTTCGGGGCAAAACCAAAACGGGCAACAAACTCCTCTTCCCCATAAAGGCCGACATCGTTAATGGTTTTTTTGGGCATTAAAACTTTAATCCGCTTATCAATCAACTGCATCAGATCACGGTCACCGGTAAGGATGATAATTTCCATGGCTTTTTCCTTTTCCTCTGCCTGTTTAGCTAAAGCTCCCACCAAATCATCAGCCTCAAAACCCGACAATTTAAATTCCGGAATATTTAAAACTTCGACAACTTCATGCACCCGGGTATATTGTCCAAGCAAAGCGTCATCGGCAGCTTTCCTTTGGGCCTTGTAGCCGGCAAATTGCTGGTGACGAAAGGTAGGGGCGCGCATATCCCAGGCCACGGCCGCATAGTCCGGTTGCAGCTCTTCTAAGGCCTTTAAAAGCATTAAAGTAAAACCGTAGACGGCGTTAACCAGCTCCCCTTGGGAAGTAGAAAGTGGCGGTGTTGCATGATAAGCCCGATGAAGCAAGGCATTACCATCTACTAAAACTAAACGTTTCATAGGGGCATTTTAACAAAAAATAAAACTATTGGCGAACTTTGAAGATATTGTTTATTCTACTTTTTCTAGGGCTGCTTTTATATCTGTCAATCTTTTTAGAGCCGTTTCTGGTCTAACTTCTTTCCGACGATCAAAATAATGTCCGTTATTAAAATGTTTCATCACTGAAAGAGTAGGCTGACCCAAGTTCGTCACAGCGTACACTATCCGATCGTCTCTGTGTTTAACAAAATAGAAAGCTAACTGTAATCCAGAAAAACCATCTCGGGGAAAAAATCTTAGCTTTTCTAAAGTTGTTGGAGCTGAAGCGGTTAAAACAGCTTCTCCTAAATCTTTTCCCAACTGTACGGAAGTTTTAAGATGATAGTCCTTCCCGTCTCCTAAATCTACAGAAGATAAGGTTGTATTGGACTCACTAGCCTGTAGCAACATCGTTCTAGCCACCCAGGCTAAACCCGATCCCAATGGATTAGCTAACAGTTCTCCTTTAAATGGGCCAGAATCTTTATCACCCACAAGAGATAGAACATTGATAACTGCAGATCGGAGTCTTGTTGCCTCTGGAGTTAATAAATCTCGTCTTTCAATCAATGGTACTGCCAGAGAAGTCTCTATTCTTTTTCCTATCAGCACTTCCAGACTTCTAATTTTCCCTTGGATTTCATGAAGTTGATCTTCAAGTATTCTTAGTTCTGCTCTCCTAGGAACTATTTGAGTCCATAATCCCCCTGCTTCAGCCTCTAGTCCTTCTACTATATTAGTCAACCCATGGACCGAATAACCCTCTAAACTATCTGGATCCAATCGTCTCTCTTCAACCATGGCTGAAATATAACAAAGAGATTATCTGTTGTCAATATTATAGGTTTTATCCTTTAAACTCATTTTAGTAAAATATTTAAATACAGGCGGTGTTTTTAGAACAGAAATTTTCTCCAATTGGGAATTCGGGGAAACATTCTTTCCCGGGGACCGAAGACATACTTGGCATAAGACAAGCCAATCCCTTCGGCATACCAAAGAGCCCCTCCCACCTCCATCGCCAAAGGTTGATTATTGATAATAGTAGCTATACCTAGTCCCGTCACCAGTGGAGGAACGCAGGGAATAAACGAGAGAGCCCTTTCCTTTTTATTTTGTGCTCCAATTAAAAGTTCCAAAGTATAGACACCCGGTTGCCACACACTTCCCCCCACCACCCAAACTACCCTGGTGGCAGTCTTACCCATTACCTCCGCCCTTTCTTTCATTTGTCCCCAGGGCCTCATTCCTTCTGTCATGTTTAAACTTAATCATAGACAAAAACTCAGCTAATCTCAAAAATGTTATGCTTTTAACTCACTCTGATGGACAATTTGAGCATAATAACCATTTTTAGCCAACCTTTGTTTTTGACCGCCGGAAAGTTTCACCCCTCTTTCCCCTACCTGGGTCTTGTATCCATTTTCAAATTGACTGAGTCAACTATGGGCTTTAAATAAATTTTTGTTTTTTAATTGTAATTTAAGATGGGTCTTGAAAAATACATTGTCTTATAGTAACTTAGATTATGCCGGTTGTTAGTGAATTAGTTACCAAAAAGCCAAATAAGAAGACCGAATTAGACGCTAATCCTCTTATCCAAGAGTTTGAGAACAATCCTCAGACTCAACATTTCATTGATATCATAGCCATTGCCAAAAATTCAGGGATGTTTAAATTTGACGACCTCCTTACCGGAATCAGAAGTAGAATACTGGAAGAGCTGGCGAATATTCACCATCAACAAGAAAAAAGGGGGCGTCTGCGACTCCTTTCTCCCTCAGATACTTTTGAAACTTACCACCAGCTTAATCCCGAAAGAGTGGTTATCTATCACTTTTTTGGTATCAGCCACGGGATTTCAGGTATCAGTGTACCTGATGGTTTAGCTTTTGAAGACAAAAAAACTTATTGGGAATTAGCTGAGATACACGAATCTAAATTAGGAGAAAATCTTCCCGATATACTACGCCAATTAAACTGTTACCTTAATCCCAATTTACTATCTTCAAACCTGAAAGTGAATTCATCCGGGGGTGACCAGCGATTAGGCGATATTATTAATCAGATAACTGGAAATTTTGCCCCTAAACCGGTTTACGTTCCCGAGTTTCCAAAGCTGGTTTACAGTACTCCTCAAAACTCCGGACTAGACTTGGAAGGTATTCCAACCACACCGATTCCCGTGACCCGGGATGATATAACTGCAGAGGCTTTAAGGCTCGTCGAAAGGTCTGATGAAAAATCCAGAAACAGAAGATTTAGAGGCTATGTACCCTGGTGGCAATTTAAAAAATTGCTCAATTTTAAGCCTTAACTTTTTTCTTGCCGACGATCTTTTCAAACTCGTCCGTATCTAAAGTTTCCTTTTCCAATAAAGCCTTAGCCACGGCATCAAGTCTTGTTTTATGTTCTCTCAAAATATTCTCTGCCTGAATGTAGGCAGTATCAATAATCTTTTTGATCTCATTATCAATCTTGGTTTGCATTGACTCCGATACTCCGATACCCTCCTCTGGTGCTGTCGGCCAGAGTCCAAACACCGGATGGGATTTGATATTAATCGGCCCCAAATCCGACATCCCGTACTCGGTGACCATATCCCGGGAAATCGATGAAGCAACCTCCAAATCATTAGCCGCTCCGGTAGAGATATCCTCAAAGACCAAGGCTTCAGCCGCCCGTCCTCCCAAGGCAGTGGCAATTTGTTCTAGTAGCCGAGATTTGCGTTCATTGGAACGGTCCTCAGTCGGCGGAAACATAGTATGACCTCCGCTCATACCCCGGGCGACGATGCTTATGCGGTGCACAGGGTCGACCTGAGGCAGAAAATGCCCGACCACTGCATGGCCGGCTTCATGGTAAGCTGCCAGTTTGCGGTCCTCTTCTGTTTGCATCCTCTTGCGCTGGGGACCGAGCTTAACCTTGGTGGCTGCTTCTTCCAAATCCTTGGAATCAATGGCTTTTTTATTTTCCCTGGCTGCCAAAATCGCCGCTTCATTTAACATATTAGCCAGATCAGCTCCGGAAAATCCGACTGTCCTTCGAGCCAATCGCTCAACATCAACATCCTTAGTAAAAGGCTTACCCTTCATGTGCAGCTGGATAATAGCTTTTCTCTCAACCAAATCCGGCAGCCCTAAAACCACCCGGCGGTCAAACCTACCCGGACGCACCAAGGCCGGGTCTAAAAGATCGGGACGGTTGGTAGCACCAATGACGATGACATGGTCGTTAGGGGTAAAACCGTCCATTTCCACTAAAATCTGATTCAATGTTTGTTCCCTCTCGTCATGGCCTCCGGACATGCCAAAACCCCGCGCTCGGCCGATTGACTCGATCTCGTCAATGAAAATAATCGAAGGAGCACTTTTCTTGGCCTGGGCAAACATATCCCGGACCCTGGCTGCACCCACACCAACCAACATCTCCATAAACTCCGAACCGGCAATAGAGAAAAAGGGTACATTGGCTTCACCGGCAACTGCCCGGGAAAGCAAAGTTTTACCGGTTCCTGGAGGTCCGACTAAAAGCACTCCTTTGGGAATCCGGGCACCAATATCTTTGTATTTTTTGGAATTTTTTAAAAAATCTACAACCTCCTCTAACTCTTTTTTAGCCTCCTCTACCCCGGCGACATCGGCAAATTTAACCTGTGACTGGTCTTTGGAAAAAACCCGGGCTCGGGACTGGCCAAAAGCAAAAATTCCCTGTCCGGCATCCCGCGCCTGGCGAAAGATCAGGAAAAAGAAACCGACCATTAAGGCAATGGGTAAAACAGTTCCCAAAATTGACAGCCAAGCCTGGGACCAGGAAGTATCTTTAACATTGATGTTGACGGTTGAAGGGTCGACATTGGAATCTTTGAGGACTTGATAAATAGACTCTCCCGGTTCTTTTCGGGAAGTAGCAGTCTGGTCACTGTTTTTAAATTTAACCATCACCTGGTCATTTTCCACAGTCAAAGTGTCTACCTTGTTGTTTTTGACATCACTGACTACCTGAGAGATGGGAATTTCATTGCTGGGTTTACCACCCCCGGACATATTGACAAAAAAAATCAAGGCTGCCACGCCAACTAAAGCATAAATAGCTAAGCCCTTGAGTGTATTGATTATTTTTTTGGAATTTGGTTTTTGTTTGCCGTTTGCCATAATACTTAAACCATTAAGAACCCGCTCATTCTATCACAGTTAGCCTCATAAAACCAGTAATTTAGCGCACTTTTGAGCCTGGAGAGACTTTGGAAGAAGGTTTTAAAAGAATTGGTTTATCCTCACCAACTGCCATAATCATGGCTTGAGATTCCATACCCATCATCATCCGCGGCTCTAAGTTAGCCACAAAGATAAACTGTTTGCCCACCAGCTGTTGCGGTTGATACCATCTTTTAATTCCGGATAAAACTTGGCGGGGTTTTTCTTCACCCAGGTCAATTTGAAGTTTTAACAACTTCTCAGAGCCCTCAACCTCCTGGGCTTCCAAAACAGTCCCAACTTTTAATTCAACCTTAGAAAAATCATCAATAGTAATCATTTTGAATTCCTAAATAAATGGATTAAGCTATGATAATTCTGGTCTCGTTCTTTTTTCATCTCTTCAATATTGATTTTACCATTTTTTAGATCATCCTCTATTTCCAATTCTTTCTTGGCTGTTTGTTCTATTTCTCTGAGGGAATCAATCCGACTAAACATCTTTAAAAATATTTCCCCAATACTGGACTCATCGCCATTAATTAACGCTTGGTCCACTGCCTGAAAAAATTCTTGTCTTAATCCGAGTCCTTGAGATTGCTCTTTCAACCATTCAATAACACTAACTCCATGATATCCGGAAGCAAAAGAATTATGAAAATCATTAAATTTTTCCGGAAAATATTTTAAAGAAAACTCTCTGATTCTCCACTCAGCAAACCACTCCCACATCCTTGATAAACTGGGAGAAGGGACGTTTTCCCTACTCACCCCAATTATCTCCTTGCCACCTTGGTCAATAATAAGTATGCCTTTAACTTTAATCGGACCAATTCTTCCATAAAGTACAGTCTCTTTCATACCCCAAGATGCCCTTGTTTTTCCGATATCCCCCAAACTTAATCCATGAAGCCACTCGTGGGCTACCTTATGTAAATCCTGATCAGGATCTTCAGAAACTGTCACTTTTACCAAATGTGTTATTTGTCCCGTTTTAAAATCACGATAAAAATAGGTTGTACTCCCTCCAAGGTCATTATCTCTGAGAGAGCTGAGGTAACCTGTGTTTTTTCTTAGAAGATCTAAATTTTCTCTTACGGAAGAATTAATACCCCCAAACTCATCAGTAAAAGCTTGTTCTAACCTATCCAAAGGAAGCCTTTTTTCAATATCGTAATAACGTTGTCCTGTTTCTGAATCAACACCTATGAAGTCTGCATCCTTCAACATATATTAAAAGTAGTCCAGTTTCATGGCCCTTTTAACTTCTGCCAAAGTTTTTTGGGCTTCGGTTCGGACTTTGACTGTCCCCTCTTTTAAAATCTTTTCCACCAACTCCGGCTGTTTTTCATATTCTGCCCGCCTTTTGCGGATGGGATCCAGGAAATTATTTAAAACTTTAACCAAATACTTTTTGACCTCAATATCACCAACTTGGCCAGTCCTATAACGTTTTTTAAAGTCGTTAATTTGTTCCTGGTCGACCTCGGTACCAAAAGCATCCAGATAAATAAACACCGGATTGCCCTCGACATGTCCTGGGTCTGTCGGATGGATTCTGGTGGGGTCGGTATACATACTCATGACCTTTTTTTCAACTTCCTGGGGTAAATCAGTCAAAAAAATAGCATTTCCCAAAGATTTTCCCATTTTAGCTTGGCCGTCAGTTCCCGGCAAAGTGGGTACTTCTCCAATTAAAGGTTCAGGTATCGGAAAAACTTCCCCATAAGTGTTATTAAACTTGATGGCAATGTCTCTGGCATACTCCACGTGGGCTTTTTGGTCCTTACCTACCGGCACTAAGTTAGCTTTCGGAAGTAAAATATCAGCCGCCATCAATACCGGATAATAAAACAAACCCACAGTATCCTCTGATCCTTGGTCAAGTTTTTCTTTTAAGGCTGGTTGCTTGGTAATAGTAGCTCTAGGTGTCAAAACGCTCAAAAAATAAGCTAGCTCGAGCACCTCCGGCACTTTAGATTGAATAAAAAAGGTCACCTTTTGAGGATCCAGCCCAACCGACAAGTAACCCAACATCAATCCTTTAATATTAGTTTCCAGTTGAGAGGTTCTATTAAAATGGGTAGTCAAAGCATGTAAATCCACCAAAGGAATGAACATTTCATAGTCATCCTGAAGTTTAACCCTGTTTTTAAGCGAGCCGATGTAGTTTCCTAGATGGAAACTGTCTGATGTTGGCCTGTCACCGGTAAGAATTCTTTTCATAATAGTAGGTAAAATATAGCACTTTAGGATTGGGTTGTCGAACGGCGAAGCTCGTCTCTTATGTCTCTTAATGCCCTGAGCCTGTTTTGCCAATAATCAGCTAAAATATTATCAATCTCCTCTCGGTCTAAAGGAACCAGCTCTTTTGGAACTTGTGTTTCTTCAACAGTACCTACTGTTACAAAAGCAGTAGGCTCTACTCTCCCCTTTGGTCTGAAAATACTCAACATTTTCTTTACATCACATTCAATCATATTTCTGTTCTTAAATATAAGTAGCAGGGGTGGGGATCGGACCCACGAACCTCCGCGTTATGAGTGCGGCGCTCTAACCAACTGAGCTACCCTGCCATGTCGCAGGCTTAATTTTAACATAATTTACCTTGAATTTAAAAATCAGCTAGAAGATAAACGGAGATAAAACTTTCAGCCAAAAAGGCTCAATGTTTTGAAAAACCAGGCCGCTGTTGGCTCCGATCACCGTTTGCACCGGCACACTCACCGGAATCAGGCCAAACATCTTACCAACTTTTAATCCGGAAACCGTAACGGTAGCCTCATTGGTAGCCTCAGGCAAACTGGTATTCGTAATTTCCATCCCCTCAATTTTGTTTACTACCCCAGCGGTAGTGGCAATTGCAGCTGCTTGCGGAGGCAGCACCCGGATCATTTTGGCCCCTTGGGGGGTGTTGACATACAGTTGGCCGGTTGCCTGATTAATATATAAAGGAAAGTTACTTAAAGCTGTCTGTCCCTGGGACTGCAATTTAAAATCATTACCTTCAGTGCCAATCTCCACATCCTCCCTTTTACCTTGAGACTCTTTAGAACTACCACTGGCCTCACCTGATTCAGTTTCCAAAGACTTTTCCTGGTTTTTGGTTTCAACTTCTTTAGTATCTGTCTTTTCTAACTTTTTTTCTGTTTCTTTTTCTTTATCCTTGGATTCTTGTTCCTGTTTTAATTTGTCTTCCTGGTCTTTTGTCTCTTGTTCTGTTTCCTTGTTTTGTGTAGGAGAAGGAGCTAAAGATATAGTTCTGGCTGCATCTGGAGAATCACTATTTTCCCTGGCTATAAAAACTCCTTTTACTCCTCCTTGAGGGTTTAACTGATTGGTAAAAATAATTGATAAGGTAAGTACACTTATTACCCCTAAGGCAGCTAACAATATAAGCGGCTGGGCAAAACCTTTCTCCATTTATCCATATTACCCATGACTCTTTATACCTGTCAAGCCACAACAATTGCCAAGATGAGGTATTTTTTGAAGCTAAATTATCAGTCCTAAAACCCTGATCTTCTTTTCCCTGCTCCAATTTTTAATCTCTCTTTCTCTTTTTAAGGCTTCAGATTTGGTAGATAATTGCTCAGAATAAACCAACCTGACTGGTTTATGTGATCTTGTATATCTCCCACCTTTACCATTTTTGTGATCAAAAAATCTTTTTTGAATATCATTTGAACTTCCGGTATACAAACTTTTGTCTTCACAAAGGAGAATATAAACAAACCACATCAAAATTATTATAGCGGGGTTGGACAAAATTAGAAACTGTTATATAGCAGCCTAAAAGGTTAGTATTAAGGTTTTCGGCTGAGTAGCAAATCCAAACCTTGGGATATTTCCGAAGCTTTTATAAATCTAACGTTCGGAAATCTTTGCTGTAGAGTGGGAATCGCACCGTAGAAATGTTCATTAACTAATACCCCTTCTATGCCATCACTCAACATCTGATCTGGTCTGCCGATAACAATAAAAGCCCCATTATCATAGGGGCCAGCGGCCCCAATTGCTCCTGCTATGGCCGCCTCATCTTCATCTAACATTCTTAATCTAGTTGAATGGAAGGGTCTACTCGGATCAATACCCTTGCTTAATAAAAAGTTAAGTGCTCTCAGCTGATCAGCATAGCCACCTTTGGCAATTCCGTGAGCATCAAACCTTCTACCAATTTCAGGATCAATCTCTGCTCTTTTGAAAGCTAGCTCCATCGGTTCATAGGGGGCTTCCATTTCAAAACCTGTCCCAAACTGCACTGTTTCCGGTGGGTGATTTCTGACAAAATTCCTTGCGTCAACGGATAACCTTCTTATCTCTTCATCGGTTAAGGTAGCTTCTCGTTGTTGAGTTTCGGCTGCACCCACCGTTCTAGTGACCACTCTTACCCCCAAGCTTTCTAGATGAGTTTTAATAGTCTCCCTTGGTACTCCCGTTGCTCTAGCGACATCCACAATTTCTTGTAAGTTAGTTTGCCTTTGATCAGGTGGAATTTCAGAGTTACCAAATGCACTAGTCATAGCGGCTAACCATCCTCGTTCTTGGGCACCTTTATTATCTGTTTCCCCGATTAATCGGGCAGAGGGTGTAATAATTTCACCCCCAACAATTGAAGGACCATCGTCGATTACCTCAAATTGACCACTGTTCAAAGCTTGAGATTCAGTTAGAACTACATCTTCTCCTTCCGAGGTTGGTTTGTTGGGAATGCCTTTTGCATCAAATACTGCCTTAATCTGTTCTCTGGGTACGCCTTGCTCTTTTAAACGGGTAACATAGTCTTGTAAAGCTTCTGGTTTAGCATTACCCAAGAGTACCAAATCTGCAAATTTACCCATTTGCTCTAATTGATAACCTGCTACAAACGGCTTGAGTTTTGGCTCCACGGCTGCGTAAGCTCTAGCTTTATCAGGATACATTTGGGCAAATTGTTGCAACTTTAGATTTTCATTTAAAGGAACTAGCCCTGTTGGGAAAGTTGGGTCAAGCCCGGGATTTATAACACCATCAGGGTCACGATATACTCTGGTAGATTCCCTCTCTTGATATAGTTTTGCTTTCTCGCTAAAGTTTTGATTAAACAGCTGTTGAGCCCTAGATTCCCTCTGTTGTGGCCAAAGCAAATTTTGATCAGTATTCACCAAATCCATAAAACGCTCTAATGATATTTGCTTGATTTCCTCTGGATCATCAGTACCAAATAGTGCTTTTTTATACTCTCTGTCTAACTGGTCAACGATTGCTTGATATTGTGGATCACTTTCCAGATTGTAAGATAAATCCAAGTATCTCGGATTTTCAGCCGGAACAGCTATGGGATTTCTCATTAATTCATCAACATCATGAATAGCTCGTAATATTTGTGGATGTAGCTCACCATATTGCCTCCTATATGAGCCTAATAGCTGCCGGGATTCTTGGGGATGAACTCGAACAAATTCCCTCATTGTATAACCACTATGGTATCTGTTATTTTCTGATCTACCTCTCATCGCATTCCTAAATTCTTCACCCAAACGGCCACCCAATAACTGTTCCCAGGAAGATGTTCTTATCTCATTTTGAGATGAAAATGGTAGTCTAGGAGTTTCTGTCTGATTTATCCCAAGCTCATCTGGAGAGGGCCCTTGTCCTTCTTCATCACCCATACCCATAATTTTATAATACAATTCGTCACGAACTAAATGCAACTTATCAGGAAAATGATGCTATTAAGTAAGCACTAGACTTTAAGGTTCTATTTCTAACCCCTATGGTTATAAAGGTGAAGCTAAAATAGTGTGTTGCAGGGGTGGGATGCTACTCTCGCCTGAGGCGAGCCGAACCTGCTTCACCACTGCGTGGAGCGCAGATTCTCGATCCAATACCCACCAGGAATCAAAAAAATCCGCCCACAAGGAGCGGATTTTTTATGATGTTGCGGGGGTGGGATTCGAACCCACGACCTTGAGATTATGAGCCTCACGAGCTACCACTGCTCTACCCCGCGTTAAATCCACTATTAATCTTTCAATCTTTAGGGGATTATCCCTATTATAAGGCTATTCTAGGGGAAAAACAACTTTAGCCATTGTTGCCAGTTGGGGATAATTTGTTCAATCTTTTTTTGTTGGGCACCTAAAACCTTACTTAATTCTTCTTGAGGAATCACCATTACCGTCTCCCCTGGCCTGGCTTGGTTTAATTTATCCCGAGCTTGCTCTTCAATAAATTGTACTGTTCCTACCTGTGAGAGTCGTTTTTTAAGTTCGACATTTTGTTGTTGCAACTTGACCAAGTTTTCCTTTTCCTGGTCAATCCGGCCACCAACCGCCAAAGAATCATAAACTTGTTTTCCCAAGTTATAAAACAGTCCTAACAAAAGCACAGCTATTCCTAAAAAGATAACTTTTTTACCCATTTTTTCCTCTTTACATTTATCCTATAATCTGGTAAAATTGACCCATAATTTACTTTTATTAACAAAACAAAATGATTAATTTAAATGATGCCAGACAACAATTTATTGGACACCTTAAAGGACGTAACCGTTCTTCTGCTACTATCTTAGCTTATGGAAAAGACATTGAGCAACTAATAGAATACCTCAACAAAGAAGGTATAACCAATGCCTCCGATGTGGTTACAGAACAGCTACAATCTTTCATGCAGCAACTGGCCAAAGAAAGTTATACCCCCAAATCCATCTCCCGTAAAACTAATTCTACCAAAACATTTTTTAAGTTTTTAAAGTCTTCCGGACTGATTGAGTCAGATCCAGCCGTAGCCATCACCCACCCTACTTTTGAAAACAAGCCGCCGCGAATTTTATCCAAGCTGGAATACCGCGCTCTGCGCGATGCCGCCCGGGGTGATATCCGAATGTCGGCCATTATTGAGGTGTTGTTGCAAACAGGCATCCGTATCAGCGAACTGGCTAAACTAACTATTGACGATGTCAACTTTAGCGAAGAAAATCCCACTATTTATATTCGGCCGGAAGAAGGTTCTGTAGAAAGGACAATTCCTTTAAACAAACCGGCAGTTGAAGCTTTAAAAAAATATTTAGAAATCAGGTCCAAAACCCAAAGTAAGGCTTTATTTGTAACTAAAACCGGCCGACCCCTGCTGGTGCGCAACATCCGCACCGCCATTGACCGTTATTTCCGACTGGCGGGCATCTCCGGAGCCAAGGTCAATGATTTGCGCCACACTTGGGTGGCCCATCAGCTCTCTTCCGGGATCTCTTTGACTTTAGTTTCCAAACTGGCTGGGCATAAACGGGTTTCAACTACGGAAAGATATTTACAATATGTCCCCAGCCGAACTTCAGAGGACAAGGCTAAGCTAGAAGAGCTGTAATTTATTCCTTTAACAAACCAGTTTTTACCCTTAACATAATATGCTAAAATAGCTCCACAAGGCGGATATCTTCGTCCGGAGGATGACCTGGTCCAGTGGATCAAAATTTGGAGCCGTAGCTCAATGGTAGAGCGAATGTCTTATACACATTTGGTTCTAGGTTCAAGTCCTAGCGGCTCCACTACAGTCTTGCTCGGCGGGTAATTTCCGCTTCCACTTCCACTACATCCCGACCATAGGTCAGACGGGAAAGCTCTTTGATTGCCTGGGCGATCTCCGGCCGTTTCATGGCATTCCAGGCATTAAGATCAATACTGACACTCATAGAAAACGGCGGCACCGGTTCCCCCTGAACTTGAGTTTTAACATAGACATGTCTGGCTTCAATGTTGACCAAATCCTGTTCTGTAAAGGTAGGGGCAAATTCATGTTGGAGGAAGTTGGCATCGGTGACTCCAACCCGATAGGTCAAAATACTACCGACGTTACCAAAGATGGCATTTTTAATATCCTCGGGCATTTGGCCGATGAACTGGTTAGCCACCACTAAGTTTAATTTATATTTCCTAGCCTCGGATAAAATGGTGGCAAAAGTATCGGTAGCAAAATTTTGAAACTCATCCACATATAAATAGAATGGCCGGCGCTGATCTTCCGGCACATCCGCCCGGGACATGGCGGCAGCTAAAATCTTAGGCACTAAAACCAAACCTAAAAAGTTGGAATTTTCCTCCCCCATCACCCCTTTGGATAAATTAACAATTAAAATCTTTCCCTCATCCATAATTTTGCGGAAGTTAAAAGATGACTGGCTTTGGCCGATAATATTTCGAAGTGTCCGGTTAGTCACAAAACGGCCGAATTTGGAAACCGTGTAATCCAAAACTTCCGATTTATGAAAATCTGCCGTATGGGCAATCTGATCCGTCCAGTAGCGACGGACTACCGGATCGGTGACATGAGGCAAAAGTTCCCGGACAAACTCCGGGTCCTGCATAATCCGCATCACCTCTACAAAGGTATTGCCGGGAACTGCCATGACCGTCAACATGGCATTTCTAATACCATGTTCAAAACGGGGGCCGATAATACCGGTTTTATTCGGATCGTAAAGCTTATACATCAAACCAATAATTTCAGTAGTAATAAAATGTTTTTCGTCTTCAGTTTTGGCCTCTAGCATATTCATCCCAAACGGCCGAGTCACATCACCGGGATTAAAATAGATCACATCTTTAGCCCGCTCCGGCGGGATTAAAGAAAGCATCTCCTCGGCGGCATCACCGTGGGGATCGATAAAGGCAATTCCCTTGCCGGCTAAAATATCCTGCAGCATCAAGGTCTTTAAAATGGTAGTTTTACCGGTACCGGTACGGCCAATGATGTACATATGCCGCTCCCGGTCTTCTTCACTAATAAATACCGGCCTCTCGGTTCCGCGGAAGATTGATTTGCCCAGGTAAAGTCCGGAAGTAGGGATCTTTTCCGAAGCCGGGGCAGAGCGGGCCGGCAGCCAGACAATATGGGGAGTTTGGATCTGCTTGCTGGGAAGATGAAAGATGGAGGCAATTTCATCCGGGGTCAATACCGGAGTTTTGGAAAACATCGGCATGTAACGATAAATAAAATCTTCCATAAAGCCTTTTTCCGAGCGGACCTTTGCCCCGGAAAAACCGTTATATGGGCCGGAAAATTGTTCAAATGCAGCCTTGATATTGGACAGGTGAGCCTTAGCACTTTCTTTGGAAGTAGAAGAGGTCACAATCCTTAAAGCCACATTAAAACCGGAACGAACAATCTTTCCTTCCACTGCCTCCAACTGCTTGGCATCCGGTGGCGCTTTAGGGGGACCGTCGGGTTTGCCGGGGTCTTTTTCCTTTTTCAACCACTTTTTACCGATATCTTTCCATTTATTGTCCGCCGGCGAGATAATCATCTGCACCGCCGCTCCTTCATTTGCCTGCATTTTACCCAAAGCGGAAGTTAAAGCCGATAACGGGTCGGTGGGCAAATCGCGGAAAGTTTTAATCGGCAAATAATCGCCACTCCGCAATTTGTACATGGCAAAGGCTGTTTGGCCGTTTTCCGAAAAGATATTATATTCCGGGACAACTTTGACCTCAGCATCAGGAGAAGCACCGTGGATTTGCTTTTCAATCAAATCCTGCAGTGATTTATGGACGGAGATGAAAAAACGGATCGATTCATGCAAAGCCACAATTTCAAAAGAAATTTGAGCCTGGGGCTTTAATTTTAAAAAACCCTGGTTTTTCTTAATCGAGTAAAGAGCGGCAAACAGTTGCTCGGTGGCATCAATTTTAATCTCGTTATCCCGGGGAATGGTTATCTGAAGCAACACCGACTCCAAAGAGTGTTTTTCCCGGTCGCGGTTACGGTACCAGGCAAAAAAATACCGGCCAAAATAGATAACTGCCAAAAATAATCCGGAAAAGGCTATAAAAATCCCCAGGATAACCTCCATTAGAGTAATCAGGTTTGGACCGGATGTAGTAGTAACCTCCACTTACTTTACCTCCTCAATTACATTTCCCGGGTTTTTCTTTTTCAATCTTGAGAGAAAAGCTGTCAAAAAATTTTTCGAGGGTTCAGTGCGGGGACGACCCATTTCCCCGGCAATAATATCTTCCAAATCCAACTCCCCGCCGGGCTTGTCCGTCTGTCCCTGGACCGGACTTTGGGAGGAAGCCGGAGCAACTTCTTGAGGGTTGACTCCTAAAGCATCAGCGATAGTCGCTTGAGTTTGGGCTGGGTGGGCCATGCTGTCTATTCCTGGTTGCAAAATTCCTGGTCCTTGAGCAGTTGTCATATAGGGATATTATACTTTGAGGAGACAGTATCCACAAATCCCCGATATGACTCACGTAAAATCCTACCGAAAGTGATTCATTGCCTCACATAAGAATCCTACCGAAAATATCTCCACTTGCTTTTGTAAGTAGGTAGGAGGTGACTCACTTTGCAGAAAGAAAATTATGCCATCATTAGAGCATTTTCTAAAGAATATATTAGAGCTGGTAAAAAGAGAAAAGGAATGATCCTGGATGAGATATTGCAAGTTACAAGTTATCACAGGAAGCATGCTGTAGAGCTTTTAAATAATCCTCCTAAAACTAACATGCAAATTAGGAGGAGAAGACCTTCAATTTACCAACCAATTTATCCTAAACTGAGAAAAATCTGGGCTACCTCTAATTTCTCTTGTGGGAAAATATTAGTACCAGCTATACCCAATTTACTTGAACCAATGGTGAAGTTTAGGGAGATGAAAGTAACCAGACAAGAGAAGAAGTTGCTGCTGAAGATTTCCCCAGCTACTTGTGACAGATTATTAAAACCTGACAGGAAAAAGTTAGAAATTAAAGGCAGGTCTGGTACAAAACCAGGTACACTTTTAAAACACCAAATACCAGTGAGAATCTTTACCCCTTGGGATGAACAAACTCCCGGATTTGTAGAAATTGATTATGTAGCCCATTGTGGAGAAACTCTAGCTGATACCTACATCAACACCTTGGACTCAACAGATATTGCTACCTGCTGGACCGAGAAAGAAGCTTGTATGGGAAGATCAGAAAAAGTGACAGTGGAGGCATTTGAAAAATTAGAGGGAAAATTTCCTTTCCATATTTTAGGAGTTGATTCAGATAATGATACCTTGTTCATTAACTGGCATTTTATGAGGATGTGTCAAAGAAAGAAAATTACCTTTACCAGATCCAGAGCCTACCGGAAAAATGACCAGGCCCATATTGAACAGAAGAATTGGTCAACTGTGAGAAAGATAGTGGGATACAGAAGGCTGGAGACAGAAAAACAGCTGCAGATTTTAAACCAAATCTACCAACTATTATCTGATTATCTAAATTTCTTCATCCCCACTTTAAAGCTTTTAAGGAAAGAACATATTGGCTCTAAAGTTAAAAGGATTTATGACCACCCTAAAACACCTTACCAGAGGGCCTTAGAGCATCCGGACATTGATGAAGATACCAAGGTTAAACTCCAAAGTAAATATCTAACTTTAAATCCCACAGCCCTCCTAAGAGAGATTAACAGGTTAGGGAGACAGTTGGCAAAAGGTTGAAATTTGGGTCGGATTTTAGATGATTCAATGATACCTACTTCGGTAGGATTCTCTCATGATGCATAACG
>JAMDBX010000003.1 GCA_023487645.1 Patescibacteria group bacterium
CAGAAAAAAGATTGAGGATTTGGAGTCAAATCCCGCTCATGGTTATCTAAAACCAGCTGATTGGAAACTGCCTGCAAAGTGACATAATATTGCATGGCGCTTTCATCAAAATATTCCTCAAATGAGAAAAATTTCCTGATATCATACCCATCTAAAAACATAATTAAAGTAGCAGTGGCCCTGGCCACCCTGCCGTTTCCGTCTACAAAGGGGTGAATGCGGGCAATTTCGTAGTGAATAATCCCGGCTTTAATAACCGGATGGGTGTCGTGTCCTTCCTTAGAGTTAATCCAATTAACCAAATCCTCCATTAAATAAGGCACTTCCACAGCCGGAGGTGGTGTATAAGATACTTGGCCGGTTTTGGTATTTTTAATTACCACCTGCCTTGATCTGAACCTGCCGGAAATTTCAGGTGCTAAAATTCTTTCAGTAGTTAGCCGGTGGATTTCCAAAATAGTTTCCAAAGTTAACTGATAAATTCCTCCCGAACCTATCTGGGCGGCAATACCGTCAATGAATTTCAAGACATTGCGGTAATTTAAGACCTCCTGAATATCCCTCTCTCTGGCCACAATCTCTTGTCCGGCCAAGACATCCTTCACCTCTTCTTCTGTTAAGGGATTCCCTTCTAAATGAGTGCCGTGATGAATAGTCCTTTCGGCCGCATCTTTTCTGAATTTAGCTTCCCAGGCCGGTACTAAAGGCGCGTTGACAATGACTTCCCTGGCCGCCTCCACTCTGCCGATATTTTTTAATACTGAACCTGTGATAGTGTATTTGGGGACAAACATAATGATATCTCAAAACTCAAAGTGCAAAGATCAAATCCAAGCGTAAAGTTAAAAACTTTTTTACTTTTGATTTAGTTTTTGATCTTTGATTTTTGATATTTGATCTTATTATGTTCCATTTCCCGCAAAAAATCCAGGAGTTTAGATGTATTCATCCCAGGATTTGACTTCCAAATCCTCAATCTTTTTTCTGGCCATTGCAGACGATAAGGCAATGGCAGCCTGTAAGTTGGTAATAAGCGGAACACCCAAATCAACGCAATTTCTTCTGATGATAAAGCCGTCTTTTTCTCCTTTTTGCTCTTCCTGTACTGACAGGTTAATCATTAAATCAACTGCCCCGCTCTTTAGCAGATCCACCACAGAAGGAGATTTATCTTCGGAAATTTTATATACCCGGGTATTTTTTAACCCGTGTTTTGTCAAGAATTCAGATGTATGTTCGGTGGCATATAAATTGAGTCCCAAATCAGCCAGGTGTTTAGCCGACTCCAAAAAGGCAACCTTATTTTTCTCTCCCCCTAAAGAAAGAAAAACCGATCTTTTAGGCCACTTAAAACCGGTCGAAAGCAAAGCTTTTAAGTAAGTTTCATGCAAGTCCTCGCCAAAACAGGCCACCTCGCCTGTTGAAGACATTTCAACCCGCAGTTTAGGATCCGCGCCTTTGATTCTGTTAAAAGAAAATTGGGAAGCTTTGATGCCGACATAATCCAAATCTAAAGTATTAAATTTGCCGGCCATGTCTTCGTTAAGCATCACCAAGCAAGCCATCTCCACAAAGTTGTAACCGGTGACTTTGGAAACAAATGGGAAAGACCTGGAAGAGCGTAAATTAAGTTCAATTACCATCACCTTATTGTCTTTAGCCATAAATTGAATATTAAAAGGACCGTTGATCTCAAACTTTTCAATAATTTTTCTGGTAGCTGTTTTAATCTGGCGCATAGTTTCCAAAAACATTTTCTGCGGAGGAAGTACTAAAGTGGCGTCTCCCGAATGGACTCCGGCATTCTCGATATGTTCGGACAAAGCATAGATAACAAGCTGCCCGTTTTGTGCCACTCCGTCAATTTCTATTTCCTTGGCATTGTCCACAAATTTGGAAATGACTACCGGGTGTTCAGGAGAAACATCCGCTGCTTGTTTCAAGTAACTTTGCAGCTCACCTTCGGTATAGGCAATATTCATGGCACTGCCTGACAAGACATAAGAAGGCCTGATCACTACCGGAAAACCGATTTTTTTGGCAAAGACCGAAGCCTCATTAACACTCCTCAATTCCTGCCAAACAGGCTGGTCTATATCAAGTGTGTCTAAGATAGCGCTGAATTTATGCCTGTTTTCGGCCGCATCAATAAACATTGGATCAGTTCCCAAAATTTTCATCCCGGCTATGTATGCCTTGACGGCCAAATTATTGGGGATCTGTCCTCCAAAAGCCAATACCAATCCGGCATTTTGCTCAATATCATAAACATCCTGCACTCTTTCAAACGATAGCTCCTCGAAATAGAGCTTGTCAGCGCTGTCAAAATCTGTGGAAACAGTCTCGGGATTGCAGTTTATAATGACTGCTTCCAAACCCTTTTTCCGAAAAGTTTGGGCTGCTGTCACAGAACACCAGTCAAACTCCACTGAAGAGCCGATTCTATATGGCCCGGAACCAAGGACGATAACCTTAGGTAACTTAAGTAACTTAGGTAACTTAGGGGTTTCGTCCTCGCTTCCGTTATATGTCAAATAAAGGTAGTTTGTTTTGGCCGGATATTCAGCCGCCAGAGTATCGATATGTTTAACTTTGGGTAAAATCCCCCACCTCTTTCTCTCCTGCCTGACATCTTTCTCGGACCTGATAAAGCTTTCGGCAATTAATTTATCTGAAAAGCCTAACCTTTTAGCCTCCCTTAAAGTTCCTTTATCAAATTTAAGTTTGCCGGTCCGCAGTTGATGTTCGAAGTGAACAACCTCCAGAAGCTGATTCAAAAACCAGGGGTCTATGCCGGTAGCCTCATAAATCCGGCTAACCGGTGTGCCATTGGCCAATTCCTGGCCTACTGCGAACAGCCGTTGAGTGCTTGGAGAAAGCATATCCTTAAGAGCACCGGCAGGCAAATCCTTACCACCCAATAATCCATCCCGATCAGTTTCCAAAGACCTGATGCCTTTTTGCAAAGCTTCCGGAAAACTTCGGCCTATGGCCATTACTTCTCCGACGCTTTTCATTTCCGAGCCAATCGAATAATGAGCCCCGATAAATTTTTGCAGATCCCATCTTGGGATTTTGACCACAATGTAATCCAGACTGGGTTCAAAAAAGGCCGAGGTGGTTTTGGTGACACTGTTTCTTAAGGATAATAAGTCATAGCCCAAAGCCAGTTTGGCAGCAATGTAAGCCAAAGGGTATCCGGTGGCTTTGGAAGCTAAAGCAGACGAACGGGACAATCTGGCATTGACTTCAATTACTCTGTAGTCGTTATTAATAGGATTTAAGGCAAACTGGATATTGCATTCACCCACAATCCCCAGATGCTCAATTACTTTCAACGACAATTGTCTTAAAAAATGATACTGATAATTATTCAGCGTTTGGGAAGGTGCTACCACAATGCTTTCACCCGTGTGGACTCCTAAAGGGTCTAAATTTTCCATATTGCAAACTGTGATTTTATTACCCAATTTATCTCTGACCACTTCATATTCAATCTCTTTCCAGTGCTTAAGATACTCCTCAACGCTGACTTGGGGAGCAAGTTTTAAGGCTTGAGAAACTACTTTCTGGAGTTCTTCTTTTGAATGAACTATGGATGAACCTAAACCGCCTAAGGAAAAGCCGGATCGGACAATCAAGGGAAAACCTAATTTTTTGCCGATCTTTAAGGCCTGCTTTAGACTTTTAGCAAAACCGCCATTTGGCACTTTGACATCAATGCTCTTTAAGCTTTCGGCAAAGATTTGGCGGTCTTCTGTTATTTTAATAGCCGAGATTGGACTACCTAAAACTTTAACCCCGTGTTTTTTCAAAACGCCGGACGAATGAAGCACCAATCCGCAATTTAGAGCAGTTTGTCCGCCAAAGCCCAGTAAAATCCCATCCGGTTTCTCTTTTCCAATTATTCTCTCCACAAAGTGCGGAGTCACTGGTAAAAAATAGACTTTGGAAGCCAGTTCCTTGGAGGTTTGAATAGTGGCAATATTGGGATTGACCAAAACAGTTTCAACCCCCTCCTGCTTTAAGGCTTTTAAGGCTTGGGAGCCGGAATAATCAAACTCTCCTGCTTCTCCAATTTTTAATGCACCTGAACCTAAGACTAAAACTTTTTTCATTTTCATAAGTGACTTAAGTAACTTAAGCTACTTAAGATAACTCAAAAATTCATCAAATAAATATTCCGCGTCAGTCGGACCGGGTGTGGCTTCAGGGTGAAACTGGACAGACATAAAGGGTTTAGATTTGTGTCTAATTCCCTCATTGGTACCATCATTTAAGTTGGTAAACCATTCACTCCATCCTGAAGGAAGCTTTTTAGAATCCACTGCAAAACCGTGGTTTTGGCTGGTAATCAATCCCTTTTTAGTAATTAAATCTTGTACCGGCTGGTTTTGGCTACGGTGGCCAAACTTCAATTTGTAAGTCTGCCCTCCTGCAGCTAAAGCCAATATCTGGTTGCCCAAACAGATACCAAAAATAGGGATATTTTTCTCCATTATTTTTTTCACATTTTTAATAGTTGCAGTAGCCTGTTTAGGGTCACCCGGGCCGTTTGAGATCATTACCGCATCAAAATCTATACCGGAAGATAAGGGATCAAAATCCCAGGGTACTTTAGTCACCTTCACTTTTCTTTTAAGGAAACTTTTGATTATGGTTTCTTTTGCTCCGCAATCAATGAGGATAATGTGTTTTTTACCCTCCCCATATACTTCTATTTTTTTTGTGCTGACATAGGGTAAAAAATTTTCTGTTTTTTCACTTTGAACTTTGAACTTTGAACTTTGAACTTCTACCCTTCCCATCATCACTCCATGGTGCCTTAATTTTCTGGTCAATTCCCTGGTATCCATTCCCCAGAGAGCCGGTATGTTTTCCTGCTTAAGCCATGCCCCAAGACTCTGTTTGGCTTCAAAATGAGAATATTTGTCAATATAATTTTGGACAATTAACCCTTTTATTTGGATCTTCCTGGATTCAAGCTGACTTATATCTGGCACACCATAATTGCCGATTAAAGGATAGGTCAGCACTAAAATCTGACCAAAATATGAAGGATCGGTTAAGCTTTCAGGATAACCCACCATTCCGGTATTAAAAACCACCTCGCCAGAGGTGGCAGAGTCTGCTCCGAAGGATTGTCCTTCGAAAACAGTCCCGTCCGACAATACCAATTTCCCAACCATATTATTTCTGCATTCTACCTAAAACCAAGGTTAATAAAGCTTCCCTGACATACAAACCGTTTCTGGCTTGCTTAAAGTAAATAGCGTTTGGATGGGCATCTAAAGAAGAGTCCATTTCATTTACCCTTGGCAAGGGATGCATCAGCTTTACTCCTTTGTCTAAATACCTCTTAAATGATGCATCTAAAACAAACAGGTCTTTGATTTTTTTGTATGCTTCTAAATCAGTAAACCTCTCTTTTTGCACTCTGGTTTGATATAAAAAATCTACCCCATCCAAATGTTTGGGAAGTTTACTTAAAACCTCAAACTCCCTGCCTCTTTTCCTTAAAAGTTCCAAGTATTCAGCAGGCATGGCCAAAGTGGGATGAGAAATAAAAACTTGCTTAACCTTAAAATGGGAAAGGGCAATAGATAAAGCATGAACAGTTCTGCCATATTTTAGATCACCCATAAAAGCAACTGTAATTCCATCTAATTTGCCTGATTCTTTTAAGATGGTGTACATATCCAACATTGTTTGGGTGGGATGCTGGTTAGGGCCGTCTCCCCCGTTAATTACCGGGATATCCGCTATCTCGGCCGCTCTTTTGGCAGAACCGGCCTCGGGGTGCCTTATAATCAACACATCTGCATAAGAATCAATTATTCTAATAGTATCTTCGAAACTTTCCCCTTTATGAATACTTGTGGACTCGGGATCATTAAACCCGATGATTCCCATACCGATTTTTTGGGCTGCGGCGCGGAATGACTGTTCGGTTCTGGTGGAAGGCTCAAAGAATAAAAGTCCGGCTATTTTACCCTGGGCTATAGTGTAATTGGATCTGTCATGTTTCACAAAAGTCGGGTCAAACTTTTTTGCGGTTTTTAAGACAAACAGGAGATCCTCTTTGGAGAAATCGTTTATATCTATAATATCTCTGCCCTTAAAGTTCATATTTTTTCCTAAAAAAAACCGCCCCCACGGCGGTTGTAATTTAGCCTCTAAATATAGTTTCAAATTTACAAATATGCATATTTATCTTGGGGATAAGTGTAAAGTAATCTTGCACCGATGTCAAGAGGATAAATTATAGGATACCTCATCTCTTCATCATTTATGATAAGATAAAAAGAGAGCAATTTTATGGCTAAAAGAGATTCTAAGGGGTTTTCGTTTCACAAAGAACTAATAAAGCAGCTGATTACTTTGTCTACTTCAGCTTTCGGTTTGGCAGCAGCTTTGGCCTGGAATGACACTATCCAGCAGACAGTCAAGGAGTTTGTTGAACCCAGATTACCCGGTTCTGGTATTGCCTCAAGATTTATCTATGCTTTACTCGTCACAGCCCTGGGTGTAATCATTACCTATCAACTGTCCCGCCTGGCTGTCCGTTTTGGCGCTAAAAGATAACTTGCCCTTTTTCCACTTTTAAGACTCTCGAAGAATCCAAAAATTCTTTGGGGATGTTCTCCAGCTCAACAGTAGCTACAATAGTTTGTTGCTTGGGGATAATCTCCAGAATTTTACCCCGATGGGAAGCGTCCAGTTCGGAAAAAATATCATCTAAAAGTAAAACCGGCCTGCTCCCGTAAATTTGAGCCATAAATTCAAGCTGTGATAACTTAAATGCCAAAGTGGCAGTGCGCTGTTCTCCTCTGGAGCCGAAATGAGCTAAATTTCTATCCTTTAGATAAAAAGAAAAATCATCCCTGTGAGGCCCAATCAGGGTGGTGGCAGCTGAAATTTCAGAATCGCGGTACTGCTTAAGTCTTTCTTTAGTTAATAAATTGGCATCAAAATTAAAACTAAAATTTCCCAAAGGATGATCTATGCTGTTGATGAATTCAAAAAAAAGCTTCCTCTTTCGGGAGACCACTTCGCCTGATTTGATCAATTCTTCTGTCCAATACCAAAGCTCGTCTTGGCGTGACAACCCTTCTCTGATTCTTTTTAAGACTCTATTTCTCGCGGTTAAGAATTGCTCGTAGGAAGTCAACGCACGTTTATATTCCTGATCAATTTGAGCCAAAGCTAAATCCAAATGCCAGCGGCGAAGTGACGGACTGCCGGTCACCATATTAATATCAGCCGGGTAAAAAATTACTGCAGGCAAGAGTCCCACAAAATCAACTACCCGCCTGCTCACTCCGTTAACTAGTACTCTTTTAACAGGCTGTACTCCACTGCCTGCCTTTCTTTGGATAATTACCACCAGACTGGTTTCATTACTGTTATCGGAAACCACTCCCTCTACTTTAGTAAAATCTTCATCAACTAGAATTAATTCTTCTTCTTTTTCCACTCTTTGGGATTTGGTAGTAGAAAGTACATAGACAGCCTCCAGTAAGTTAGACTTCCCTGCAGCATTATCACCGAGCAGGATGGTAGGACGGTTATCAAAGGTTAGATCAAGATTTCTATAGTTGCGAAAATTAGTAAGCTTTAGGTTTTTGAGGAACATGAGGATCGATGATACTAGATCAAAGATCAAATATCAAAAATCAAAGAGTAGATAAAAAGTAAAAAATCTTTTAACTTTACGCTTAGCTTTGATCTTTGCACTTTGAGTTTTGATTTTACTTCTCCCAGTGCCCCATCCCCAAAAACTCTTTGACATTTTGCGGTACCTGTTTTTCCCGTAAAAACAAACTGGGCCTTAAAGTAAATGAGCCAATCAGGACAATAATTATCCCTAAACCAATAAAAATCGGGGCTGTCCCAAAAAGGTCGGCCAAAATTCCGCTTAAAAGCACCGGGACTAAAGATAATCCTGACATGGCCACTCCTAAAACCGAGAATACCTTTCCCCTATCCTCCTTGGGAGTATTTTCCTGCAAAACAGTTTGGGAAGGGACTAAAATCGACACCATGGCAATGCCCATTAAAAATGAGCCTACTATCAAAACTTTAGACAAGGGCGGCTGGTAGAAAAACGGCAAAGGGGTAGGTCTGGCAAAATGGTTAATAGCCGGTGAAATGAAAGGCGACGCTCCCACTAAAAACAGCAGGATGCCGGAAAAAATGATCGCCCTCCCGACCAGTCTCCTCCGCACAAACCGGTAACCCAACCTGCTTAAGACTAAGCCGCCGGAAACAATCCCCAATCCTAAAGGAATTATCAATACATAAGAAGCATCGGCAGCATTAATTTGTAGGGTTTTCTCTAAAAAGCTAGGCATCAATACTGCCAGAATACCGATTATCACCTGTATGCCCGACAAGATTAATATTGAGGTAAAAACCGGCAGTTTACCCCTGATTAACCTGATAGTTTCTCTTATTTCCGATCCTCCAACTTCTTTAATAAGGCGCAAGTCTTTTCTTTGCCAGGCATCAAGGAGCTTTTTCCCGTCTGCATCAGGAGCGGCTTTAATTGAAGGAAATCTTAAGGAAAGAAAAAAGCCTAAAAGAAGCAATAACCCGCCAAAGCCGAAGACAAAATCAATCCCCAAATGATTAATTAAGGGACCGGCCAAACCAAAGCCCAGTAAAAAACAGGAGTAAAGAGTCGTCGAAAACATGGAATTGGCAGTTAAAAGCTGATTTTTTCTAACAATCAAAGGAATGGCCGAGGCTTCGGCCGGAGAGTAAAATTGGCCCAGGGCATTGATAAAAAAAGCAATAAAAAGAATGGCAGCATAGTTAAATTTGAGGAAAATCAGGCTAAAAAAGGAAATCGCAAGGAGAATGTTTATCATTTGCATAATTCTTCTCCTGTCTAAAATGTCAACCAGTACACCGCTAAATAAGCCGAAAATTACTGCCGGTAAATAAATGGAAAAAAGCAGCGCAGCGTTAGCGGTGTTGGATCCTGTTAACCTAAAAACCCAAATAATTAAGGCAAAATTTAAGGCATTATAGGAAAGTTGGACCAAAATCTGATTTGCCCACAGATTCAAAAATCCCCGGTTTCTAATTACCGAGGCAACAGAAACCTCTTTGCTCATAGGTAGATGTTAAATTATTATACAGTACTTTCCCTACTTTTGGTCGTGAGGGCAAAAGTATGTACCCCTGCCACCTAGCTGAATCTTTTGGATTTTAGTACCGCAGATTTTACACTTCTGTCCATCTCTGCCATAACAATAGGCATAATCTAAAAAATATCCTTTATTGCCCTCTGCATCTACAAAATGAGCTCTAGTGGAACCTTTATATTTGATACCTGTTTCCAAAGCTTCAATAATGCCTTTATATAGCTTTTTATATTGCTCATCAGTCAAACCTTTCACTTTAGTCCTCGGATCAAGCCGGGCATTAAAACAAGCTTCATTAGCATAGATATTGCCAATTCCCGCCACTACAGACTGATCCATGATAGCCACTTTAACAGGCATACTTTTATGCCTTAATAGATTTTTCTTCAGAACTTGCCATGTAAAATCCTTTTCCAAAGGCTCCGGCCCCAACCTTTTTATTGAACTGTCGCCTGTAACCTGTTGCCTGTCAACTATTTTAATCCAGCCAAACCTCCTTTGATCATTAAAATAAAGGTGTGAATTGTCACTAAATTCAAAAATAACTCGCGTATGGGAGTTCGGCATTTTACCCAGCATATCCTCTGTCGGATGCCCTCCTATTATTTTGTCTTCTTTTTGATCTTTGATCTTTGATCTTTGATATATAATCTGTCCGCTCATCTTAAGGTGGAATAATAAGGTTACACCACCACTTAGATTGATCCCTAATATCTTGGCTCTTCTCCAAATATTGAGTACTTTTTGTCCTTCCACTAATTTAGGGTTTCCGAGGAAAGATTTTTGGGAAAGCACCTCGATTTTTTGGATCTTTAGTCCAACAATTTTTCTCTGCAGACCTAATTTAATTACTTCTACTTCAGGCAACTCCGGCATACCCTAGTTTAACATGAGTATTAAAGGTCAATGCTTGGGCAGACTGGAAATCTTTAATGCAAACTCCCCCTGCTGCAGGCTTAATTCTTCTTAATAATCCCGTCAAGATAGCTTCAGGGCCAAACTCCAAAAATACATCAACTTCTTGTGCTAATACAAACTTTATAGATTCCTCCCAACGTACAGATGCCACAATCTGCTCGACCAAATTTTCTTTTATTGCCGCTCCAGATTCGCAGGGTTGAGCTGTAACATTTAATATAACAGGAATCCTGGGATCTTTGAATTCTATTGTGTTTTTCTGAAATAGGATTTCTCTAAATGCATCCTGCACAGGCCTCATCAATGATGAATGGAAAGGGTGTGAAGCTCTAAGCGGTATAAATTTTATCCCTTTTTCTCTAGCCATTTTTTGAGCAGACTCAACCTCTACTGTTCTACCACTAATGACTATTTGGGAGGGGCCATTAAAATTTGCCACCTCTGCACCCGTTTGTGCACAAATCTCAACCACTTCTTCTTTATCTTTAAATCCAAGTAGTGCTGTCATTTTTCCCTCGGGGCTCAACTGCTCCATCAGTAACCCTCTTTGCCAAACCAAATAAATTGCAGTTTCGGCATCGATCACTCCTGCATCTACCAACGCACTGTATTCTCCTACGCTGTGTCCAAGACAAAACTTAGGTCTTATTTCCATAAGCTCCGGATGTAAATTTTGGGCAGTTCTCAATGCCCCTAAGCTATCCACCAAAATACCGGGCTGGGCATTTCTTGTTTGGGTTAATTCTTCCAAAGGACCTTCCGAACACAATCTGGATAGAGGAAAACCGACTATTTTATCTGCTATCCGGAAAATCTTTCCTGCTGATGCTGATTGCCTTAAATCATCCCACATACCCATTCTTTGCGACCCCTGACCGGTAAAAGTATGTGCTCTCCTGTCCAACTCTAACATGCGAAGATTTTAGCATACTATCTTCTGCTATACTCAAATAATGCTAAATGAAAACTTTGTTATCTTGGGAGGGATTATAGCTGCAATAGGAAGCATTAAGTACATTATTGAAACAATCCGAGGGAAAGTTAAACCAAACAGAGTTACATTTTTCCTATTTGCATTAGCTCCGTTAATCGCATTCACTGCCGAAATAAAACAAGGTGTGGGGATTCAAGCATTGATGACTTTTTGGGTAGGATTTTCTCCCCTACTAATCTTTATCGCTTCTTTTATCAATAAAAAGGCGCAGTGGAACCTGGGCAAATTTGATTTCTTCTGTGGAACCCTCTCTATAATCGGTCTGCTGCTTTGGTATATTACAAGAGTAGGAAACGTAGCTATTGTATTTAGTATTTTGGCGGATAGTCTGGCCGCTCTACCTACTGTTGTTAAAGCTTACAACTATCCTGAAACAGAAAGCGCTTGGATGTGGTTAGCAGGTGCCATTGGTGCCTTATTGACCGTGTTGACCATACAATCTTGGAGCTTTCCAAATTATGGTTTCCCAATATATATTTTGCTGGCAGACTTAATTATTTTCCTGCTTGTGCAATTCAAATTAGGAAAAATTAAATCAACTTAACCAGTCTGCCGCTTTTTAGGGCGCTTTTTAAGGTGAAGGCAAAAAAGGCAATTGAGGCTGATAAATACAAGGCATTAAGCATCAATGCCACCCAGAAGGAATTGTAGTCAAACTGACCAAATTTTAATGTATATCTCATTCCCTCAAAAACATGGGAAATTGGGATCAAAAAAGCCATTTTTTGGAAAAGCGGAGGCAATATTGCCACCGGGTAAAAAACAGCCGCAAAAGGCTGAACAAAGAAGGGTAGGATCCAGGTCAGCGGTCCGATTGAGTGACCATATCTTAAGATTAAGGAAATACTAAAAATACCGAAGGCGGCGGCAAAGATAAACAGATTAATCCAAAGCAAGGCCAGACCAAACCCCAGCGAAGTGATCTGGAAATGATAAAAAACAGAAGCCATCAGCCACATCGAGGCCAAAGCTATTAAAATTTTGATTAAGCTTATTATTAGTAACGCTCCGATATATTCCAAAAAAGTTATCGGCGAGGCTAAAACATTAATAATATTTTTATCCCAAATATCAAACATAAAATTAACCCCGATATCTGTAGAAACTTTTTCAAACACCACCCATAAAATCATCCCTCCCAAAAGGAATGCAGCCAAAGTTTGAGTCTGGATATTTTGCACATAAGTTGCCAAAAATCCCCACAACACCAGCACCAGTATCGGAGAAATAATCACATCAAAAAATCTCTCCAACTGGTGGGTGGTCAAAAAAATATGTCTTAAAATAATAGCCGCTACTCTGGTTAAATTCATTGCTTTCTCGAAAGATGGATAAATACATCTCTTAAGTTTGGTTCCTCCCCCTCCATCTTCAGTACATTTTGAGTAAGTTC
>JAMDBX010000040.1 GCA_023487645.1 Patescibacteria group bacterium
CAAATTTACGGACTCTGCGTCGGTGTGATCCGCAGGTTTCAATAATTTGTAATATCATTTCACTACAATTATCTTATCAAGAACCTTTTGGTATTTGTTTTCATTAAAACTATAAAATCCAAAGACTTGTACGTCGGTTTCGTTTTCTACTATAAAAGTTTCTTTTCTATCATAAATACTTGTAGGGAAAGCTCTGTGATCTTTGCTTATTACTAAAATCTTTCTACCTAATTTAAAATTCTTCAGTAATGCAGCAAGATAAAAATCTGTAATATCAATATTACCGCCAGCTAACTGATAAACTAATGCAAGCTCTAAAGCGCAATCTTCTGCATCTTTAGGTATAGTATAAATACTGTAATTCATGAGACTAAGCATGAAGTTTTTCTTCTTCTCGAATTCTTTTACAGATCTACTGCCTCTTAAAAACTCCAGCGCAACGCTGCTAGTAGTAAGTATTAAATTATCTTTTTGTTTTAAATAATCAAAAAGATCTAAGAACGGATCCGGGTTTTTGATGCATCAATAAAAACATTGGTATCTAAAAAAATATGATACAGTTCAATAAAATCAAACTGAGAATAAGGAGGAGCTCCGTTCACATTCTTCATCTTTCAATATTTCTTTTACTTCTCCAGCTAACTCTCTAAATTTTTCTTTACTAACCGTATTTCCTTCTAGCTTAAAAGGTTCTGCAGAAGTTTTTAAACCCCCAAATAAATCCTTCATTATCTTTGCTTTATCCATTTTAAGTCCTTTAATTTTAGTTTGAGTCATATCTTCCTCCTTGTCAATATTTATTATCAACATCACTCTATATCTAAAAAATAACAATAAAGTAAGAAGTTAGTAAGAATTCTAAAAGATAAATTTATTTCTTAATTTTGTGGTAAATATAGAAGCCGATTGCACCAATAATTAACACCACTATTACTGCATCCAGTTTATGAAAGTACGGACCAAGGGCATGCCAGTTTTGGCCCAAAGTAAACCCAATCCAAGCCAATAGGTATGACCAAATCAATGAGCCAATAAATGTTAAAGCAATAAACCTGCCTAAAGGAAGCTTCGCAAACCCACAGGGCAAAGAAATTACCGTCCTGACTCCCGGAATTACCCTACTCCCTAAAACTACTAAACCATTATATTTATTGAGTAATTTCTCAGTCTCATCCAGTTCCTTTTCCGAAACCAGAATCCATTTCCCAAATTTCCTGATAAACCTCCTGACTAATTTTTCATGGCCATAGTAACCAATACCATAAGCCACCAAGGATCCGGTTACATTACCAATAGCTCCCATTAAAGCTACCAGATTCAAATCAAATTTACCGACAGATGCTAAAAAACCGGAAAAAGGCATAATGATTTCCGAAGGAAGAGGAATTAAAGCCGACTCAATGGCCATAGTTAGGACAATGCCAGGATAACCCATGGTCGAGATGACATTTATCACCCAATTTGCTATGCTTTCAAGCATGTTATTCATTGTACCAACACCGATTGGCAATTTAAAAGATATTACTTTAAGGGCTTTGGAAACCCTTGAGTCAGTTGACGGAATAATTTGTGAAGACACCAGAAGGACTTCACTGTTATTAAACCACTATCATATCCAAAAACCCTTAATCATTTTAAACGACTACAATGAAGCGAAAGTTTTTCCTTCCATAATAGACAGACTAAAAGCAGAAGAAAATCTGGCCTTAGTTTCTGATGCCGGCACTCCCTTAATTTCTGATCCTGGTTATAAATTAGTCAGGGAATGCTTACAACAAGACATCCAGGTTGATTCCTTACCTGGCCCTTCTTCTGTTATTACAGCCCTCACCCTATCTGGCTTGCCACCAGATAAATTCATATTCTTAGGCTACCCCTCAGAAAAACCAGGGCACAGAATCAATCTTTTCCAAAACATTCTCGACCGCGAGCATAATGGGAATCTAAAAGCTACTTATATATTTTTTATTTCACCCCACAAATTGTTAAGAACTTTAGAGGATATAAGACAAGTTTTTGGGGATATTGAAATAGTTTTAGCCCATGAGTTAACCAAAATCCACCAAAGCGTAGAATCAAAATTAATATCAAAATGGCTGGAAACCCTCAAAAACCCCAAAGGGGAATACATCTTATTATTCCGTTTTTCTTAAAACTATTCTTCTTTCGGTTTGATTTAATAAATCCTTGGCCGAGTGGGCATCATACCTTTCCACCACAATCCCCCAAACTCCTTTTTCCACCAAAAATTCCAACACTTTTGGATAAAGGGCTAAACTGCCATAAGCTATAAAAGGGATTTTTGATTTATGCAGCAACCTGATCCCGTCTTCCAAAAACTTTAATAACCCTTCCACCTCTTGTTTATAAAAAGCCAATTCCCCTTCCGCTGAATTAAAACCATTCAGGTAAGAAATTAGTTCATCCAAGTTTAAAACTACCCCGTCAATCCCGGCCAATAAATAATCCTCCAGATTCACGATATTTTCCGGTGTACTTACCTCCATCCAAAGTCCCAAAGAATTTTTCCGGGCCAATTTCTTAACCGCCAGCTCCCTTTTGATTTGCAACAACTCATTCACTCCTCTGACAAAAGGAATAACTATATGGATATTGGTAAATCCCTTTTTGTGACGGACAAAATCTAAAGCCTCCGTCAGCGGTTCAAACAGACTGCTTTGGTGAAGCAACCGTAAAGTTCCGCGCACTTTACCCATGCCTTCTGATTTGTCAGCCAGTTTAAAAAGTATGGGGGAACCGGGGAAATCATTGGCAGACCCCACCAGTTTCAAAACCAACTCCTCAAATGATTCCCGGGGTTTGTTTAAATCAAAGATTTTTCCCGAATCCAGGTATATTCCGTCAATATTTTCTTGAGCGGCAAATCCCTTAGATAATTCAAAAAAAACTTTAACAGCAGAAATTTTTTTGTCATCGCGAGCGATAGCGTGGCAATCCTCCCGCTCCGTTGAAGATTGCTTCGTTGCTCCGCTCCTCGCAATGACAGAAAAAGAATCAGGAATGATAGCGGGAAAAGCATAAGGCTTTACACCCACCAACTTTACGCCTCCGTCTAAAATCCATTCATACCGGTGAGGAATAAACAATTTTTTATTGGCCAGCTGAACCATATCAAATATTTTCTTTTGGTCGTTTGGGTGTAATTTCCCATGATTGACTGAAATCTCCACATCATCCTGCAAAGGATCAAAGTGAGCAAACCCTAAACTTTCCAGTTTTTTAACAAAAATTACCGCCTGCGGATCTAAATCTTCTGTAATACTTTGATAAAAACCGCTGTCCCAAAGCCGGCCTTTAATCTGCTCAAACCAAACATGCAGCAAAACCAACCATAAACCCTTAACCGACTTAATCCTTTCTCCATTTAATAAAAATTGTTGCTGTTTACCGGTTTCTTTGATTAAAACCTCTGGCAGTGGAATCGAATTTATTTCTTTTTTGACAAGAGTCAGGGTTTGCTCAAAAACCTCTTTTGTCCCAAAGTCAAAATGCTCCAAAACCACTCTTAGCTTAAATTGCGGAGGGGTAATTACTATTCCGTTTCCGACAGCAAGTCCGAACCTTGACAGCTTTGCCAAAGCCACGTTGAGGCTGCCGAATATCCGGGCATCCTCCGGAGTTAGTAATCTGATAGGCAGAATTTCAATCATTATTGAGTTTTAATCATATCTCCCACCTTAATATTTAATCTTTGAATCGTTCCCCCATTTACTTCCAACACTTTATCCACATCCTGCTTCGGTTGATAAATCGGTAAAGTTGAATCCGGTTGTCCGGAAGCAGGAGGCGGCACATTTGGAGTCAAATCAATCACCTTACCTCCTCTGATCCAAATAAAGTCCAAGGGGAAAGTTAAGCCCTTCATCCAAAATGCATGTGTACCAGGAGATGGAAAGACAAACAGCATACCCTCATCCTGGCCTAAACTTTGTCTTCCTCCCAAACCCTGGCTCCTTTTTTCGGCCGTATCTGCCACCTCCACCTTTAATTTTGCGTTATTAATCTGCACTTCCCTAAAAACTGTCGCCGCCGGCACAAAAGGCAAATTGGAAACACTAGGATTGGCCCGATATACAAAAAAAGCGATTGCAATAACTAAAATTAAAAGCACAGTCTGAATAATAAATTTTTTCATGTTAATAATAGTGTATCACAAGGTTAAAAAGCGAAACCGCAAGCTAATTTCCGCACTTTCCCCATAATCCTCTGTTGTTTTCCCTGGCCTCTTTTTCCGCCTGCTTGAATTGTTCATTATATTTTGTATCCGGAGGATAAGCTTTAACTTTTGCAAACCCTTCCCGCACCAAATAATCATTCATAAAAAGAATCTGGCCGTTTTCCAAAGGCAGAAAAACATAACGGAGTAACCTTTTATACTTATCCGTCTCTGATACATCCTTTTGCAGAATCACTTCTTTACCGGATAATAAACTCTTAGTTTCATTGGAAGCCTCCTTGCCAAAACAGCCAACCGGCCGGCGCGGATCAACTGTTTCCGGCGTATCCATTCCCACAAAACGCACAGTCTTGCCGTCTACCAGCTCAATCGTATCCCCATCTACTACCCGAGAAACTACAATTCGTTCGCCGGTAATTCCAAGCTGGGCTGAACTGCTGGCAACAGGAGAATTTTGGACAACAGGAATAGGCAGTGGGGACGGTTGTACCGGCGGGGCTTGATTCAGTCCAAACCACAAAAAGCTAAAACCAGTAATAACGATTAAAAAACTAGCAATAGCTAATAATTTGCTGTTAGACCACATCAGTTACTAAATACTTGGGTAAACATCCTTCCGTATACCCCTCCATCCATAACACCTATCCCAATCTTACTAAAATCAGCAGATAAAATATTGGCCCGGTGCCCTTCTGAATTCATCAACCCCTGATGAGCCAGCTCCACATTAGGAGCATAAGCCAAATTCTCTCCTACTATTAGAAAATCAATTCCGGCATTAGTTACCCGGTCAGCAACAGTTAAACCTTCCGGCGAATAATGAGAAAAATAACCTCTTTTAAGCATGTCGGCACTGTGGCCCCGCCCCACTTCCCTTAACCGTCCGTCAAGCGACAAAGCTTTTAACCCCCGGCTGACTCTTTCCCGGTTAACTAAATCTATCATTAGATTTTCCGATTGCTCGTCGATAGAGAATTGGTCAGTATGAAAACCTAAATTCACCCGCTCGTCGGTTTTCGGTTTAATTGTCAAAAAGGTTAATGAATCATTAGCCGCACCGCCGAAAACTTGTTTAACCGGAGCTTCCAGGTTATAGGAAACTTTAAGAATTTGGCTGCCTAATTTTGAATCCAAAACACTCTTTTTTATATTGGGCTGGATGGGAAAAGTAGACACTAAAACCAAAGCTATTGCAATAAATATCAGCCCCCGCAGCAGTGCCGGAATGATTGATAAAGTATTAATCCCGGGAATATTGATCTTAGGGATTTTTGGCAGGAATATTCTAACCAGCAGAAAAAAAATAGCTTCAGATAAAAACCAAACCAGCATAAAACCAAAAACTAAACTTAATCCGTGGGGAATATGGAACTGAGTTTCAAAAAATTTAGCCGGGAAATTGTAAGCCCGAAAGGAGAAAAAGAAAGACAAAAGAAAGCTGATAAAATCCAGACTTTCCAAAACCAACGGTCTACCCACTGCCTCTAAAGCAAAAAGGATAAGCACCCCAATAACCACCAGATCAATCCAATTCAACCCCAAAACCATGAGATCATATTAGCAAAATTAAAGCAAATTTAGTACAATACTGATTAAACTCAGGATTGATTTTCTGTGTTTTCCAAAATTGAGAAGCAATTTTGAGAGGAGAAGCCGGTGAAAGTTGAAGCTTCAATTCATTGAAGCGAAAACATAAACCGTGCTTAGACGAGGGCCGGTAGCTCAGCGGGTTAAAGTAAGCAACCTTACTTTAACGGGATAACTACATACTGATCCGCGATCAGCGGATGAGTTAAAATCAGGGTTATCCCAGGAAGAGCAGGAGTAGTCACGAAGCGACTATAATGCCGGACGCAAGATAAAGTAGATTAAACAGATTAGGTTTGGGCCGGTAGCTCAGCGGTAGAGCAGGAGCCTTTTAAGCTCTTGGTCCAGGGTTCGATCCCCTGCCGGCTCACTAGTTAATAATAGTTAAAAATAGATGAAAGAAGTTAACAATAATTGAGGTCAGTTGCGTTATTGATTGATTTTTGAAATACTAATCTAGTATGGAATCATATATATCTAAACCACAGGTAACTGCTATTAAAGAAATCCCAAAAGCAAAAATTGATAATTCGCCAGTAACAAATCAGAAAGGTTTTATTCCCTTGATAGTAGGAGTAGTGATATTTTTGATCGTTATAGCTGGAGGTGCATATTACCTAGGAACTCAAAAAAATCAAGAATCGTCTCAAGTTAAACAAACTATATACTCACCCCAAATTAGCCCTACAACATTACCTAAAGATAGCACTTCAAGTACTTATATTAAATATCAATATAAAGTTTTTCATTTAGGTTATCCTGTTTTTGAGGTTGAAGTTCCAAGTATATGGACAGCTTATACAACATACGGAAAATTAATTTACCAAGACCCAGCGACTATCTACTTAGGAGAAGCTCAGAATAAAGATAATGGTTTACTCAACGACATAATTCCATCAATCACAATCAAAATTGCTAAAAATAAACAACTTTCAGAGGTAGATCCCAAACAATGGCCTCAGAACGATCAACTCTCAATGTCTTTTAGTAGCCCAATTTCTAATAGCTGGGTAAATTTAAAAGTGGATGGTTTGGATGCTAAGAAAATCAGTGCAGAAACAGTAGGCTCACCAATAGACATAGTCTACTTCACAAAAGATGGAGTAATTTTTACTATTTCGAATAACGCAAGAGATCAGGAAATGTTTGAACATATACTTTCTACCTTCAAAATTATTGATTTAAAATACCTTTAAGCTGTATAATAATTTCACCGAATGGTCCTCGGGGTAAAAATACCTTACTTTTAGGGAGCGAATGTTGACATTGTAAAAAATGATTCATCTTGGCCACAGGGATCGATTTTTTAAAGCTAGAATTGGGATTGTATTTTAAGGGTACTTGTGGTAGTATACGTTTATAACAAGTTATCAGCGACAAATTCCCAGGCTGGGAAAAGTTCGAAAGAACTAGCTGACTAACTGACCCCACCTTTAGGTGGGGTTTTTTATTGGCAAAGACAAGAACTTGTTCATTGATTAACCAACAGTTCGAAAGCCAGCTTTTTCTCTTTTTTCAACTTACTAAACCACTTTTTAGCATCCTTTTCTTGCGGATTATCATGATAATATCTGATTAAGCTTGCTAAAGCATCGGCAAGCTGAATACCAACTTCAGATTTACTTCTTACTGTCCGCAATTTCTTAAGCCCTATACCTTTATCTCGTAATACTTTCTTGAGTTTATGTTCGTACCATTTCGGTTTTTCTCCGTCGATATAAATACTTTTGATGGTTTTTTCTGTAATAAGGTGCTGGAATACAATCTCAAGCAGAGAATCTGGTTTTACCGGATTTTCAAATACAGCCACCTTAACAGTAAAATCAAGATCGAAAATTCGAGAAAGAAATTTATTTTTCATAAACCATCGTTCTTCCGCCCAATGGAAGTAACTAATTTTTAAATCCTCCTCTATCTTTTTAAGCTTATTATCAAACTTTTCAAAGTTATTGACCTCAACATATACAACTGCTCCTGTAGAATGACCTGTTTGCTTGTGGATGCCTGATTCATCGATGAAAATAACCATTAGCTCTCATGTTAGCATAAAAATAGTTGCTGTACTTTATTGTACATTTCTTAAGCAAAAGAGATAGGTATATTCAGAGTTTAGACCGTCAGACAAGAATAATTTGAAAAATTCACTCAGTCTGTGTAAGATATCATCGGGATCACAGAATGATATTAGTGTTTTGGCACAAATTTAGCCTCGAGATTTTGTTAAAAATCCCTTATTTTTGAGCCTATAAACAAGAGACCGAGCAGGATTCGAACTCATGATTGGATTGTTCTGTCAATCTTTCTTATTTTCAAAATCTGAATCAATAATATCCTTTTCCCAATCAGATCCATAAAAATACTGCATTATTCCGCAAGATAAAAGGTAAACAAATTCTTGTATTCCTTTTAATTCCTCATCTGATGCATTAGAATAATATTTTCTGATTACATCCAATGGCAACATTTACCATCACCACCTCCTGCCTCTTTTCAAATAAATAATGCAAATAATCTTAAATTAGATATAATAACAGCAGTCAAAACCTGCTCCATGTACACAGAATATGTTAGATAGAGACACGGGCCCAAAATTTGACCATGATCCTAATTTAGATAGACCTCTTGGAGGATCTACTCGCCAATTCCTGAAAAGATACTATGAAACTGATGAATTTAAGCACGGATATAATCTGTGGAATATGCAGTTTGCAGACCCAAATCAATACAGCGGAGTCGGCAGAAGGCGGGCTATATGGGTACAATCCTTTGTTAACAGATTATTCGATGTCCAAACTGTAAGCGAGGCAGATCGTTTATTAGAGCCTTGGATACGTTGGGGTAAGGTACATTCCGATATATGGCGTCCATACTGGAATGGAGACCATAGCGATGAAGATACTAGTGCACATTATAAAAGGATACAAGAATCATTTAATGCAGTGCCCATTCCGGAAGAAATTAAAGCATATCAAGGAAACTTAATGGATGAAGATTTGAGAACGTTGGCAGATGGCTTATTGTGGATGACTAGAGAGATTAGAGAGTCAATTGATCTAACTGAAGGAGCACAAAGACCAATACCGCTAAGTACTGTTTTTAGAGTACAAAGGATAATGGGAAAACCTTTTATGCCCGCAGGTGGTTTAGAAGATCAGGTAAGAGACAAACCAAGCATAAGAAGAATTGAACATGAAGGGAAAACATATATCGCTTTTGATATTGATGGAGAAGAAGCAGATTTTGCTAGCCTAGATCCATCTTCTGAAGAAGAATGGCAACGATGGAATCAATTACAAGTGGGGACCAGAGTTAGGTATTTAAGAGAAGATCGTGAAGCAAAAAAGAAAACTGTAGAACTTGGCACAGTACGAGGTTTCGATTTATTAGGAGCAGGAGACGCAATGTTATTTGGCCCAAGCGTAGCGAATATAGGAATTATTGTTACTAATGACCAAACTGGATTTTTTCAATGTTCTCTTGTTTCAGATATAAGGCTAGATCAAAATCAAATTACACTCGAAGAATTATCTTCTATCGAACCAGAAAAACCTGTTGACGTTGTATTTATGAAACCACAAACAGGAGAAGTTACTCAACAAACTTTTGAGACTATGGAACAAGCAACAGATGAAGTCAAAAAACGCATTACTCAAGAATTTAGTCAACAAGAATAACTCATTTGAGATAAACTTTCTGATACGCATACTTATGCATCTTTTAATCCAAAATAAGAATAAACTAAAAAACTCATTCAGTCTGTGCAATGTATCGTTGGGATCACTTTACAAAAAAGAGATCCTCTTTACTGGAATTTTTCGGGGAATTGCCTGACAATAACTGCCGCCAATCCATCAGCAAAAGCGATATATTGATTATAGGCAGCATCCTGCATATCGTATGATGCCTGCCAATCTCCTGCCGCCCGGGCATTAATCACCGCCAACATCAACTGAGCGCGCTCAACCATCATTTGTTTAACAGCATCTTTTTGTATATCCGGATTGACAGCACTTAATAGACTTGCCAATTGCTCAGCCTGATTGCTTAAATCTGACATGGCCCGGCTCCTTTCCGACCCGTCATTGTTTTTTATTGCCAGAGTATAGTTCATATAAGAATCAATATGCTTTCTCCAAACCTCCAAAAATTTATTACTGGTATCAGTCCCGTATAACGATCCCATCAAGTTAGCCATTGCCACGCTATTATTATCCAGAGTGTGAGTTGAAGCTTTAAAAGCCTCGCTGCCAAACCCATCATACCCATCCCGCATGGCCTCCGCCGCCAGATCGACATGTTGTTTATTCAAAGAATTAAGTACCACCCTCAAACCTGAGGCTTTGGTATTAGTGTCTAAAACAGCTGAAGGAGAAGAAGTCATCTGTGCAGAGAGATTTAGCGGAGAACTTCTGTAACTCGTTGAAACTGCCAGGACAGCCAGTAGAACAAATAGAATCAAATTTTTCCACCGGAATTTTCTGGCATTAACCAAATGAACTTACCCTCCTATACGTTCCCATTGTAAAATCTTCTTACCGGATTATTGTTAAAGTTAAGCCAGAAATAAGTAAGAAAGCATCCAATCTTTTGTATTGACTTCGGGTTTTATTTGGAGTAGAATTTGCCTGCAAATTTTAAAAGAGAGGTTTGGGCATGAGTTTTTTTAGCAAAAGTTTTCAGAGACGAAGATTTAGGAAAAAGAGTTTAAAAGAGCCACTTTTCACCGACTCTTTGGTGCCTTTAATTCCGCGTACTATTTTTGTTTACAACAATAACAACACCGTCCTTTGGGATCTGCTACAAGTTAAAGAGTTACTTTTCAAAAAAAGGAGGTGAAAAAATGCAAGTAGTACATTACTGTCAATTACACAGGTCAAAGTTCTACAGGAACGAGAAACAGGTCAATGGCGATGCCAAAGTTTGGTATTCCCACAAGATTTTGGATGGACAGGGTTTTTGTGTAGAAAAAGAAACATCAGAAACCAAACCGGCAGTTGGACAAAGTATTTTTACTGACCGGATCGTTTCACCTTCCAAATATATGTTCATGTGTAATGCCATGAATAATGCGGTAGCTTTGGCTGCAGGCGGCAAAATTGAGCTAGACCAAATTGGATCTTACTACAAAAGGATCCTGACTGAGTTAACTCAGACTGCCTAAATTTTGTTCCCTGCCCCTTGGGGCAGGGAGTTTTCCTTACTTAATACTCAAACTTTGGTATACTTCCCTTAGTTTCCAAGTTTTATGAAGATTTTTAATTCCTTAAGCGACAAACAGGAAGATTTTAAACCATTGCAGGATAAAAGAGTCACTATTTATGTCTGCGGAATTACTCCTTACGACACCACTCACTTAGGCCACGCCTTCACTTACATCTCTTTTGACGCCTTGATCAGGTACTTAAAATTTCAAGGGTATAAGGTAACTTACACCCAAAACGTTACTGATATAAATGACCGCGATAAGGATATTTTGGAAAGAGCCAGGGAGCAAAATATCCCTTGGCAAGAATTAGCAAAATATTGGACTGATAAGTTTTTAGAAGATATGGCCGCCTTAAACTGGGCTCCTCCTACCTATTACCTAAAAGCTTCCGAGCAAATTTCCCCCATGATAGACCTAATCCAAAAACTTTTGGACAAAGGCCTGGCTTACCGAAAAAACGGCAGTGTTTATTTAGATATTTCCCGGGATAAAGGATTTGGCAAATTATCAAAGTTTAATAAAAATAAAATGTTTAAGGTGGCCCAGGAGTTTGAGGAAGATTTGGCCTGCATTGAGAAAAGGAATCCTTTGGATATTACTTTATGGCGGGCGCAAACGCCTGACCAACCAAGACACATCCCCTCTTTTAATTCTCCGTTTGAAGCCAGCAGACCAGGCTGGCACCTGGAATGCTCTGCCATGAGCATTGCCACCTTAGGGGGACAGATCGATATTCACGGAGGCGGCATTGATTTAATCTTTCCTCATCACGAAGATGAAATTGCTCAATCAGAAGGAGCCACCGGGAAGATTCCTTTTGCTAAATATTGGCTTCATACCGGCACAGTTTATTACCGGGGTGAAAAAATGTCCAAATCAAAAGGAAATTTAGTGATGGTTTCTGATTTGTTGAAAAAATATTCACCTAATGCTATCAGCTGGTTACTGCTTTCCCACCACTGGGATAAATCCTGGGAATATAAAGAACAAGACTTAATCCAAGCTCAAAAAAATGTCGAGGCCGTTGAAAAAGCTTTAGCCTCAAAAGGTGAGACCCTGGAGCGTAATACTCAACAATTTACAAAAATCATGGACCAAAATTTAAACACTCCCAAAGCCTTGGATTTTTTACTTGAGCTGGCAAAACAAAAGAAGGAATTAAAAAAGTTTTACGAGGTTTTAGGTTTTAAGATTTAGGTAAACCCACCATAGGAAGGACTGCAGCACCAAATGCTATCCCTGCTCCGAAAGAAGCCGTAGCAATCATATGATTACGGCGAATTTTTCCGCTATTAACAGCTTCGCATAAAGCAATTGGGATCGATGAAGATAAAGTATTTCCGTACTTATTGATGATAACAATTACTTTTTCCATCGCAACTCCTAAACTTTCTGCTACCGCTTTAATTATTTTTCCGTTTGCCAGCTCAAG
>JAMDBX010000048.1 GCA_023487645.1 Patescibacteria group bacterium
GTTTTCATCAATTCCTCCTTTCAGCTCAGATAATGATTTAATTCCAGCAAGTTTGAGTGCCGTTTTAATATACCTGAACCCCTTAATTCTAACTGAAAGGTGTATATGATCCGCTAGCTCACCTACAAACCTGCTTTGTGCTTCGTTTTGTGATATATTATACTTCGCACTCGCAGAACCTTGCCTTTTTGCTTGCGCAAAAACGTAATTCCAAAATGTATTGCGGGATCGTATAATGGTAGTACGGCACACTCTGGATGTGTCTATCTAGGTTCGAATCCTAGTCCCGCAACTTTTTATGGTATCCCCAATGTACGCTGCGTTAGAACTTTTGTTATACTACCACTATGAATAATGAATCAACTACTCATAGATTTGTGGCAGTATTGAATAAAAAAATAGAGCCTGGAAAACTAATGAATGCACTAGGCCATATGGCCGTGGGTCTTTCCGAGTTATTTCCTAATAAAGAGTTGCTTAGATTTGATACATACATTGATAAAGACGGCGGTAAGCACTCAAGTATTTCTGATAATCCATATATTGTCCTATCTGCTGATAATTCAAATCAAATATACATGCTCCGTACTAAGCTGCAGGAGCTTAACATTCTTTTTACAGATTTTCCCAGCACAATGACAATTGGAACATTTGTTGAGCAGAAGCAGAGAACAAGACACCGGAAGTAGAATTAGAGTATTATGGTATTTGTTTCTTTGGAGAAAATAATCAACTCAGAGAATTAACCAAAAAGTTTTCTCTTTGGAAATAAATGAAAAATCGAAGAATAATTGTTTTATTATCTTTGGCAGCGATCCTATTTTCGGTTCTCTTAATATATCAAATGACTGTTTTAAGAAAAGCTCATTCTACGCTTGAAAGCTATGCTATTTTCAGGGGGTGTAACCGTTTAATTGCTAGAAATGAAAATTATGCTATTTGCAAAACGGATTCTGACCAAGTAATAAAAATTGTTAAATTTAGAAATAAATGGTATTTAGACGGCGATCTGCCGAAATGTTTGCTTAATTTTTGTTTTTGATTTTTAAGAATACTTGCGAAGTAGGGTAAGGGTGGCAAATTCATTACGGCCAATCTCCGCTTTTTCTCGGCTGTAATTTATATAAATATTTTTAAAGTGGGGAATTAGTTTATTTTCCTGATAAGTTTTTATGACGATTGGGTGAATATAGTAGTTGCGGCAAACTGAGGCAGTGTTATGAAGATGCTGAGAGACTTTTTTTACTGCATAGGCAATGTTTCTTTTCCCGTCAACTGGTGTTTGAAAAGGTCCAATCTCACAAAGAGTGGTAGCGCAAAGAGTAGTTCCTCCCCATGTCCGGAAATCTTTAGCAGATACATCTTCTCCGGTTAAATCTTTTAAGTAATTATTTACATCAACAGAATCGATGGTGTGTCGTTCGCCGGTATCATCCAAGTATTTAAATATTTCATAGCCAGGCAGTTCAATGCATTCTTTAATCAATTTAGCTATCCGGGGATGAGAGACGCTGACTGATTGTTGTACCCCGCTTTTTCCCCGAAATTCAAATTTTACTTTTTTCCCACGGACTTTAACATGTCGATTGCGAAGAGTAGTTAAGCCAAAAGAATTATTTTCTTCTGCATATTCAATATTGCCGATTCTGATAAAGGTATGCTCCAAAAGCCAAACAACAGTTGCGATGATCCTGTTGCGTTCAAGTTCTTCAAGCATCATGTCTCTGGAAACTTTTTTACGAATTTCCGGTAAAATTTCCCCGAAAAAAACCATTTTATTGAATTTATTTTCCTGGGAAATTTTTAACCACTCGGGATGATAAATATATTGTTTTCTTCCTTTTTCATCAAAACCAACAGCCTGTAAATATCCGGAAGGAGACGGGCAAATCCAGACATTTGACCAGGCAGGAGGAATGGCTAAATCTTCTATGCGGTTTAAAATTATCTCGCTGGTGATATTTTTTCCGTCAGTATCAAAATATTTAAACGATATATTATTTCTTTTTCTTGTTATACCGGCGGCGTTATCGCTAATATAGCGCAAATCTGCCTTTTTTAAAGCTTTAGCAAGCTGTGGATCGATAGGCATTTATAAAACAATAGTAAACGATTAAATGCTAATTGTATATAGTTTTAGTAGATTATTCTTTTTTTGACTGACCTTTTTTTTGCTGATCTTTCTTAATTTCTCCTTCAATTTTCTTATCTTCATTGATAATTTCCGGCAGTTTGCTGGAAAATGCCGGTTCTTTTTTGGCTTCCTCTGTAAACTTTTTATCCTGATCTTTGAGGGTTTGTTTAAGTTTTTGCTGATCCTGTGATTTTTCTTGAACTTCTTTTTTAGCGTCATTTACAGTTTGCTGGTAATGTTTAATAGCATCTTCCAGTCTGCCTGAATCACTACTGACTTTGATAATATCTTCAGCTCTTTTTTGTACCTTAAGTTCAGGATTACGGGCGACAGCCGCTATTGTATTATCAGTCAGAATTTTCAGAGGATAGAGATGGTCGCCGGGTTTAGCTGCTTGAGCTACTCCAACTAAAGTTGCAGAGAAAAGAAAAATTCCCACCACTGCAGTGATTAAAGATGAAGGAATATAGGGGCGTGAAGAGTCTTGCTTTCCCAGTTTGGTTTCAATTTGATCCCATCTCTCCAAATTATCCGGTTGGGGACAGCTAATATATATTTCCCTGAATTTATCTATTTCATTCATATTTTTTGCTCTAAAATATCTTTTAATTTTTTTAACACCCGGTGAGCCTTAACCCTTAAAGCTCCTTCGCGGGTATTCAAAATTTTAGCAATTTCGGCAAAAGATAATTCTTCAAAAAAACGCAAAATCATTAGTTGCTTTTCTTCCTCCTTAAGGGCAGATAAAGCAAGCTGGACTTCCCGGATTTTCTCCTGGCGGTCCAGATTTCCATCTGCAGTATCACTTGCCTCAACATTTTTTGCTTGTTCCAAAGGTAGCTCTTTTTTCTTTCTGGATAAATCAATGATACAGTTTCGGGCAATTCTAAATAGATAGGCCTGCAGTGATCCGCCCGCAGATAGAGTGATTGATGACAAGCTTTTCCAGGCTTTAAGGAAGGTTTCCTGGCAAATATCTTCAGCTTGGTGGGAATTTCCCAGGTTGAAGTAGCAGTAACGATAAATCCGTTTATTAAATAAGTGGTATATTTTGCCGAAAGCATCCTTATCTCCCTTTTGGGAATTAGTGAGCAGTTCTTCGAGATTTTCCATGAAGTAGGTATTCTACTATATATAGTTAAACGTTTGAAAAACTACTTTGTAACATTTTTGAAAGTCTTTCGTTTTAACTTTTAGAGATGAAAAAACTTTTACCCTTGTTTGCTTTGCTTTTAGTTTTGGGCGCCAGCCCGGTAGCGGCATCAAAGCCATTTGATAAAGATGACCTGTCCCCGGTGATTACGAGACAACAAGAAGAAGTGGAAGTTGACGAAAAAGAGGATTGCGATCCCGGCGCCGCCTGGAAAAACCATGGTCAATACGTGTCTTGTGTGGCACATCAAAAACTGGGGGGTGAAGAGGTTTCAGAAGCTGCCAGATTAGAGATTGGTAAGGATGACGATGATAAGTCAAGTCCTGCTCCAACACCTATGCCTTCTGTAACCCCAACTCCAATTCCGTCTTCATCTCCGTCTCCGTCCGTTTCTCCTTCCTCATCGCCGTCTGCAACTCCTTCATCCACCCCTGTTTCTACCCAATCAGCTACTTTAGTTGATACAAAACTGCAGGCAGTTAACAGTGAGATTTCGGCGCTGATCGAAATGCTCAGCAATGCCCTCAATTCCCTCAAAAGCTTAATTTAAAAGTTTTTTTTATCAAACTTTAGGCAGCCCCTGCAGGCGTTTTTTTTTGTTTTAATGTAGTAAAATATACAGATTAATGAAACAGGTTGCTGTAGCGCTCTTTGTGATAGTAACTATAATTAGTTTAATTGTAATTGCTTTTACAGTTAATCAAGTTGAACAGGAAGAACAAAGGCTTCAGTCTGATTTACAATACCGTTCAACACTGCTTGTTGAAAGCCTTAAAGAAACAGTTGAACCAAACTTTATTAATAAATCAGAAAAATATTTACAAAGTGTAGTGGAGAGATTTACTGATAAAAAAAGATTTGCTGGTTTGGGAATCTATGATAATAAAAATCAAGTAATTGCGACTTCTTTTATCACCCCTGAAGCAACTTCAGCCGCTGCTCAGATAGTTGCTGATGCCATGGATGCGGATAAGGCAAACGGAGACTTTGAAAAAGTTGGTAATAAAAAGGTTTATCTTCTGGCGGTACCTTTGCATGATGATAAAAGTGTGGTGGGGGCTCTGATGGTGGTGCAAAATGCCGGATATATTGATGATCGTTTAACCGAAATCTGGAAAAATAATCTGATTAGACTCCTCATACAGGCATCTTTATTGTCTTTTGCTGTACTCTTGCTAATACGCTGGATTATCTATCAGCCTATCCGGGGATTGGTTGAAACATTAAAATTAGCAAGAATGGGAAGGGCTGAACAAAATCTTAAAGGTGTAACAAGTTCTTTCTTGTTTAGACCTTTGGTTAAAGAGATTGCTAAAATAAGAAGCAGTTTAATGGAGGCTAGAATTTCAGCCAGCGAAGAAGCCCGGTTACGTTTAGAGAAATTAGATTCCCCTTGGACGGCGGAAAGGTTAAAAGAATTCATCAAAGATATTTTAAAGGGAAGAACGATCTTTATGGTATCTAACCGTGAACCTTATATTCACACAAAAAACGGCGGAAAGCTTGAGTTTTATTTTCCAGCCAGCGGAATGGCAACAGCTATTGAACCGGTAATGCAGGCTTGCGGCGGAATGTGGATTGCCAGCGGAAGCGGAGATGCTGATAAGTTGGTAGTTGACCGGCAAAACAAAATTAAAGTTCCGCCGGATGAACCAAAATACACCTTAAAGCGTGTCTGGTTAACTGAGGAGGAAGAGGCGGGTTATTATTACGGCTTTTCCAATGAGGGATTATGGCCGCTTTGCCATATTGCCCACAACAGGCCGATTTTCCGAAAGGAAGATTGGGAAGAATATAAAAAAGTTAATCAAAAGTTTGCCGATACAATTCTTTTCGAAATCAAAAACCAGGATAGACCTGTTATTTTGATTCAGGATTTTCATCTGGCTTTAGTTCCCAGAATGGTCAAGGCGCAAAGACCGGGGGCTGTCGTAGGAATTTTCTGGCATATTCCCTGGCCCAATCCAGAATCTTTTAGTATATGTCCTTGGAAGAAAGAAGTTCTGGATGGTATGTTAGGAGCAGATCTTTTGGGATTTCATACTCAGCTTCACTGTAATAACTTTATCGAAACAGTGGGCAGAGAGCTTGAGTCGATGATAGATTTCGAGCGCTTTACCATTACCAAAAATGGCCATGTTTCCTATATTAAGCCTTTCCCTATTAGTATTTCTTTTCCCAATGGTTTTGATAAAGCAAAAGATGGAATTGATAAAGATGAAAAAGAAAAATTGTTAAAGAGTTTAGGAATTAAAACAAAATATATTGGGTTGGGGATTGACCGACTGGATTATACTAAAGGAATACTGGAGCGATTTAAGGCGATCGAAATTTTTCTTAATAATAATCCCTCTTATCAGGATAATTTTACTTTTATTCAAATTGCTGCCCCAAGTAGGACCAAAGTTAAAAAATATCGGGATTTTGCACTTGAAGTAGAAAAGGAAGTGGAAAGAATCAATAACTTATTTAAGGCAAAAGATTGGAAGCCAATAGTGCTATTAGCAAAACACCATAGCCACACTGAAATCCAAAAATTTTATAGAACAGCAGATTTTTGTCTAGTAACATCTTTACACGATGGGATGAATCTGGTGGCAAAAGAATATGTGGCCTCAAGGTTTGATGAAAAAGGAGTTTTGATTTTAAGTCAATATACTGGTGCCTCAAGAGAGCTTAAAGATGCTTTGATTGTGAATCCGTATAATGGAGAACAGGCAGCAGGTGCTATAAAAAATGCTTTGGAAATGACACCAAAGGAACAGGTAAAAAGAATGAGGAACATGAGAGAAACAATCAAAAATTATAATGTCTACCGCTGGTCAGCAGAACTATTGAAAACTATAGTGAATTTAGGATAAGCGATGAATTTATGGAAAAATTTAGACAAAATAACTACCCAACTGCAAAATAACCCCACAAAAGCTTTATTGCTGGATTTTGACGGAACTTTAGCCCCGATTGTTAAGTCTCCGGAAAAAGCCCGATTGTCAATAAAAACCAGAAGCATGTTAAAGAATTTTTGTCAAAAGCCCGGTTTTTATCTGGCAATTATCAGCGGCAGGAAGCTTGAGGATGTTAAAGAAAAGGTTAGATTGCCTAATATTATCTATGGTGGCAATCATGGATTGGAAGGAGAAATCTCCGGAAAAAAATATTCCTTCCCTATTCCAAACAGGGCCTTAAAAGCTTTAGAAAAGATCCATGTGCAGCTGGATAAAATAGCTGGCCAATTTACCGGGGTTTTTGTTGAAGATAAAGAATCGGTATTAGCTTTTCATTACAGAATGGCGGAAAAAGATCAAATTCCCTCAATCAAATCACTATTTAAGGAAATGTTAAAACCCTTTATTGAAAATGAATTAATCTCTGCTGTTTCAGGAAAGATGGTGTTTGATATCCGGCCTAAAGTTGTCTGGAGCAAAGGTGCTTTTGCAAAACTGATAGTTAATGTAATACACATAAAAACAAAAGCAGCGCCAATTGTTATTTATATTGGTGACGATGTAACTGATGAGGACGTTTTTAAAAAACTTAAAAATGAGATCACCATAAAGGTTGGCAAAAGGAGTAAATCGTCTGCTAGGTATCGTTTGAAAGATACAAAAGAAGTTTTTAAGTTTCTTGAGTGGTTATTGGTATATACTTAAATGACTGCCCATTTATGGAATATTCCGGCCTTACTATCAAAGAAGCAGAGGAAAAGTTCAAAGCTGTAGGTTCCAATGAAGTCCCTGAGAAACAACCTTCTATTTTTGAGAAACTGACAAAAAAGGTTATTTCTCCTATCTCTTTGATGCTTCTTGCTGCTGCCCTTTTGTCTTTAGCTACTCGCAAAATTTTTGATTTTAACTTTATCCTCTCCTTACTTATTTTCAATATTGGCATATCCCTATGGCAGGAAAATAAAGCGGATAATGCTATTAAAAAATTAAACGAGCATCTAGCCCAAAAGATTAGGGTGTTTCGGGATCAAATCTGGCATATCGTTGATTCCCGCTTGCTTGTTCCAGGCGACATTATCCAGCTTTCTGCAGGGGAAATTATCCCGGCTGATGGAGAAATTGTTGAGGCAAATCATGTTTCTGTTAATGAGGCCGCATTGACCGGAGAATCTCTCCCTAAAGATAAAAAATTGCATGACGCAGTTTATTCTGGCTCATTCCTGGTAGCCGGTATTGCCGTTATCAAACTCACTGCCACCGGCAGGAATACTAATTTTGGTAAAACCATCTTTGGAGTGGAAAGAATCAGAAGAGAAAGTTTACTGGAAAAAGATATTTTAAGCATTTCTAAATTCCTAACAATATTAAGCGCTGTGGCGGTTGTAATTCTCAGTATTATTTTCATTCTGCAAAAAGTTCCCCTGCTGGAACTTTTAACACTGGATTTAAGTTTAGTGATTGCCGGTATCCCCATTAGTTTGCCGACCGTAATGACCTTGATTATTGAGTTTGGTGTTTTAAATCTGGCCAAGAAGGATGTTATTGTTAGGCGACTGTCGGCTTTGGAGGATTTATCCAATGTAAATCTTTTATTAACCGATAAAACCGGAACGTTAACTCAGAACAAAATTACCGTTGCTGATATTTATGCCTATGATGAGTTTACCTACAACAATGTCCTAAAGTATGCCTCAATTGCTGCCTTCTCAGATGACAATAATTCCATTGACCAGGCCATTCTGGAAAAAACACATTCACTCCAAATCTCACCTCCAGCATTTTCCAAAATTGATTTCATTCCTGCCGATTCGGAAAGAAAACGGAGTACCATTACCATCGAAACTGCCGGCCAACAGATGGCAATCACCTCTGGTGCTCCTCAGGTAATTGAAAAGCTATGCAATTTTAATAAGGAAACAAAAGCAAAATTTTCCCGTGAAGTAGAGACATTGGCTCAAAATGGATATAGAACTCTAGCTGTTGCCATTTCTTCTAACACTCCAACGGAAAAAGATATGAAGATAGTGGGACTTTTGGCTCTATCTGATACCCTGCGGGAAGATGCTAAATCAGCGGTCCAGTTTTTGGAAAATAATGGTATCAATGTAACCATGGTCACCGGTGATAACCGGGCGATCGCTTCCCAAATTGCTCGCCAGTTATCTCTTGATGATGGAAAAATTATTACCAAAGAAGAACTGGATAAGTTAAACTGGGATAACTTACAACCAACTTTTTATACCAAAACAGGCGCCTTTGCCGAAATCTTGCCGGAAGATAAGTTTAGACTGGTACAAAAAGCCAAGGAATTTTTTACCGTTGCCGTAAACGGAGACGGGGTTAATGATTTACCGGCAGTTAAAGCAGCCAGTGTGGGCCTGGCCGTCAAAAATGCCGTTACAGCCTTGAAAGCCACGGCGGATATAGTCTTGCTTTCGGAGGGTATTGAAGTCATCCGTGATGCCATTATTGAAAGCAGAAAAATTTTTGAGCGGCTTTACACCTATTCTCTATACCGTATTTCGGAAAGCTACCGTTTAATTATGACAATTGTCATACTGGGTTTACTTTATAGAGTTTATCCGCTAACTGCTCTACAGATTATTATTGTGGCTTTGTTAAACGATATTCCTATCATTTCTCTAGCTTTTGACAAGGTGAAAACAGTCTCCTATCCGGCCAAGATAAATGTGAGGCAGCGGTTTATTTTAAGCTCTCTTTATGGAATGACAGGAGTTATTAATAGCTTATTATTATTTTTTATCATGCAAAATATTCTTCATCTTAATTGGGAACTGATCCAAACCATTTATTTTCTGAAGTTAACCGTTTCCGGGCATATGTTAATTTATGTAGCCCATACCAAAGAAAGATGGTTCAAGTTCCTACCAAGCAAAGAGGTTATCTGGGCTACCTCTTTGACTCAGCTAGTCGCCACCCTTTTTGCCTTCACAGGCTTTTTAATGCCTGCTAAAGTCCCCCTTGTCTGGATAATTATTGCCTGGGTTTGGGCATTTTTCTGGATGCAGATTAGTGAACTAATGAAGGATTTGCAAAAACGGTTAGCAGACAAGGCTGCCCTGAAAGCTAGGAAGATACAGCTTCTGCCAAACTAATAAAATTCAGCTTAGCACTTGTAAGTGGAACAAAACCTCTTTGCTGGGACATTAATTCCACTATATCACTTCATATGAATTGAAATCCTCAAAAGTTTGTGAGATAGTTTAAATTAATGTCCAAAATATCTAACAGCCAGGGTTTTATCAAGCTTCTACTTATTCCCGGAGTAATAATTCTTTTGATAATGCTTTTTATCTTTCAGGACCTCTTTGCTCCACCGGATAGGAGAATGATTTTCAAAGCTTCTATACCATCCCAAACAAATACCAACCCCAACAGTGCACTAAAATATGAAACTACTGACTATAAAAATAGCCTTCCCCTTAATTGGAAAGAAACAGACTTTCAAATTCGCAACGAGGACACCTCTGCCGCTGCTGAAACTAAAAGTATGTATAAGGTCCAGGATGTCATCTACTGCAGCTCCGGAGACCAAAAACTACTACTGGATCTATATGCTAATCAACCACTCAAGCCCGGCAGCGTCAGACCGATGGTAGTATATATTCATGGCGGTGGGATGCTTGCCGGAGATAAAGCAGAGATAGATACAGCCCCGGCTAAAGTAATAGTTGGCCTGGTAGAAAATGGTTTTATCGTGGCATCAGTAAATTATCAGCTGGCACCCCAATATAAATACCCTGCCATGATCCAGGATGTTTTATGCGGTGTCAGGTTTTTAAAGTATTACTCCTATGGCATCGGCGTCGACCAAAATAAAATCGGCGTTTTTGGCGACAGCGTCGGTGGACAGTTAAGCGCACTGGTGGGTGCAACCAGCGGAGTGGAGAGTTGGGAGAATTCCCCCAGTGTCCAAATCGCCGGGGCTAATTTAACCTACGAGCAGTATCTAAAAATCCCCACCAAACCAAACGCCGTAGCTGGTTACTACATAGGTGACCTGCCGGAGTCACCGATTGCCCGTATAATCGTGCAGCATACCCCGGGAGGCTGGCATAACCCATTTGACAACAAGGACTATCCGATCAGTGAGATGATGACCATGATTTACAATTTTGATCCGGCCATAATGCATGAGGCCAGGCCCGTTAATTATGTAACAGCAAATGAGCCGCCTTTCTTAATAGTCCAGGGAGATAAAGATACACTTACTCCGGCGGCAGAAGCTGCCACTCTTTATGATAAACTCAAGTCGGAAAATGACAACGCGCAGTTTCTGATTGTTAAAAATGCCAACCACGGGTTTGAACCAAACCCGGAGGGCGCCGTGATTGACCCAAGTTTGGAGTCAATTGTCAAAACTACCGTTGATTTCTTTAAAACGCATTTGGAATAATTTAGTGTATGAATCTCAACCTCGCCTGCAGGCAATTATTTATAGCCAACCGGCGGTTAAAGGGGAAATTCCAATATACTGTTCCTGCTCCTGCCACCTATCCGTATCAGTGGTTTTGGGATTCCTGTTTTCACTCAATTATCTTAAGTCATTTTGATTTAATATCCGCCAAAAAGGAGATCTTTTCCATTCTGTTCAGACAATTCCAAAATGGCATGATCCCGCACATGATTTATTGGGATAAAACAAACAAAACAAATTTTCCCAGGATCAGTTGGGGCAAGGACGGCACCAGCACCATTACCCAACCTCCGATGTTAGCTTATGCAGTTTGGCAAATATTTCAAATAGACAAAGACATAATTTTTTTGAAATCGGTGTATCCCCATTTATATCACTTCTACAAGTATCTACTGATTGAACGTGATCCTCACGAAAAACACCTAATCGGCATTATGAATCCTGATGAGTCAGGCGAAGATAATTCCCCCAGGTTTGATTTGCCTTTGAATTTGCCGGTAAAACAAACACTGAAAGCAAACACCGAACAGCGGCTTAGGCTGGTTAAGCAAAATATAGAGTGTCACTTTGATGCTCCGTTTTGCATGAGAAATTTTTTCTGGGTTAAAGACGTACCCTTTAACTCCATTATGGTGACAAACCTAAAACTGCTTGCCGAAATTGCCAAGAAGATAGACCAGGATGAAGATGCTGATTATTTTGCAAAAGAGGCAGAGGCTATATCCTTAGCCATGAGAGAGTTCATGCTGGAAGATGATATTTTTTGGTCTACTTATGGAGAGAATTATAAAAAAATTAAAGTTAAAACTTGGGCTATTTTTGCCCCGCTTTATGCTAAAATTATCACTCAGGGAGAGGCAAAAAAATTAGTTGACGATCACTTGCTTAATAAAAATGAATTTTGGACAAATTTTCCGGTCCCCACTACCTCTCTAGATGAACCATCTTTTGATCCTTCCGGTTTTTGGAGAGGGCCAACTTGGGTAGGGGCTAATTGGTTCATTTATAAAGGTTTACTAAATTATGGCTTTAGTGATGTAGCAGAAGAAATTAAAAAATCCTCCGTTGCCTTAATCCAAAAATCAGGGTTCCGTGAATATTTTAACCCTTTTATAGGAGAAGGTTTAGGAGCTCAAAACTTTACCTGGGGTGGATTAGTAATAGACATGGGCCAACAGAGGGCTTGACAAACCTTTTAAAAATTACTATTGTAAAATATGTCCAGCTGTGCGCATAAGTTTTAGGACTTACCGACAAAGTATGGTGTTCTAGAGACTAACTTTGAAGGGATTAGTTT
>JAMDBX010000037.1 GCA_023487645.1 Patescibacteria group bacterium
CTATCTATGTAATTCTGATTCCACCTCCGAGGTGGAAGTGTAGCTACACCTAAGGATTTTATACAAAATATACCACAACCATTGGCTATTTTGTCGCTTCTGGTCTCGCGATGACAAAAAGCGACAAAGCAATCTTGATTTCCAAAATGTTCACAGCCGTGAAGAAAATAAAAATCAGGAAATAAATTAGGTTGTAAACGGAATTGCAGATTCTATTATTCTTCTAATTCTCATAAATGCTTCAATAGCTTCATCCACTGTTCCCCCTTTAGGTAAATATCTTTCTGTTTTCTCTCTATCAATATCAGCTACTATTCTTTGTGGAAAGCTTCCAATATTTGTAGGTACTGTTATCCAATCGCGGCCCTCTCTTTTTAAATAAAGATCACGAGAATTTGGGTCAAAAGAACCAAAATACCAGTCAAAATCTTTGTTGTCTGGCTCCAGAATGATTCCTTTTATACCAAACGCATTTTGCCTTAGCATAACCATATCAGCAAATACTTCTCTGATCTGCAATCTCTCTGCAACAAATTGATTGCTAATTTCTACATCTGTAATTCCTGGTTTCCAATTCACTGTTACATTAATAGGAACTCTCTCAAAAATTCGCCCTTTCCAAGGCAACACTGAATTTCCTGATCCAATTATTCCTTGTCTTACTAAAAAATGGGTTGTCGGTAATTGTTCAAACTCTGCTGTCATATTATCCGATAGTTTATATCTAGGAGGGCTGTTTGTCAATTTTTATTTTGGGACCTTGAGGAGTATCTTCGATTTCAAAACCTAGTTTTTTAATTTCATGGCGCAGTTCATCTGATTTTTTGAAGTCTCCAGATTTACGCGCTTGTTCCCTTTGGTTAACTAACTTTTGTACTTCTTCCGGAATTTCCAGTTTTTTCCCTAAATATTCATCTAACTTTAAGCCTAAAATTTTATCCATTTCCAAAATTGATTTGGCTTTGGCAGAAGTTGGATTATCAGATTTGACCATATCCCACATTACCGCCAAAGCTTGGGGTATATTTAAATCATTATTGACAGCACTCATAAATTTCTGGTAATAAGATTGCCGCACCCCTTCGGGGCTCGCAATGACAGAAGAAGGCCAATCACGAATAATTTCCCTTAAATTATTTAAAGCATTTTGGGCAGCCTGCAAAGATTCCCAGGTGAAATTTAATTTGTCCCTGTAATGGGCAGTTAATACCAAATACCTGAAAGCCAAAGGGTCAAATCCTTTGGCTTCAATATCCTTCAAGGTGAAAAAATTACCCAAAGACTTGGCCATTTTTTGGCCGTCTACCAACAAATGCTCGCCTTCAATAAAAAAATTAGCAAACTTCTTACCGGTTTTACCCTCAGACTGAGCTATCTCATTTTCATGATGAGGAAAAATTAAATCAACCGCTCCGGCGTGAATATCAAAAGTATCCCCCAAATATTCCTGACTCATCACCGAACATTCAATATGCCAACCCGGCCGACCCTTGCCCCACGGCGAATCATAACCAATTTCATCCGACCCGACTGCTTTCCATAAGGCAAAATCGACAACATCTTCTTTGGAATATTCATCAGCTTTTACCCTAGCTCCGGCTTTAATTTCCCGTTTATCAAGCTGAGATAACTTCCCATATTCCGGGAATTTGGAAATATCAAAATACACTGACCCATCTTTTTCCACATACGCCAAACCCTTTTCAATCAAAACTTCAATATATTTGATCATTTTGCCAATGTGCTCGGTGGCCCTAGGATAAACATTGGCTGATTTAATATTAAGTTTTTGTAAATTTTCCAAAAAAGCCTGCTCGTACGGCTTGGTAATGACCTCAATACTTACTCTTTCTTCCTCAGCTTTTTTGATAATTTTGTCTTCGATATCAGTAATATTTATCACTCTGTTAACTTCATAACTATCAGCCTCTAAAACCCTCTGCAAAATATCTTCAAAAATATAAGTTCTTAAATTGCCGATATGGACAAAGTTATAAACGGTCGGGCCACAAGTATAAAGTCCAACCTTTGGTGTATTTATAGGAACAAAGTCCTCAACTTTTCGTGATAGTGTGTTATATAGCTTTAACATCCCTACCCTCCGACTCCTTTTCCAACTTTTAGTTCTGCCTGAGATCTTTGAATGGCATCTTGGGTAGTACCACCAGGTCTTTTGGTGGCCTGTGTTTTTTGGATTTCCGCCATCTTTTTCTCCTGCACCTCTCGCTGCTGGCCTTGCAATCTTTGCTGTTCTTTCTGTTTATTTTCCATCCTGGCTTTTTGCTGAGACATTTCCAAATCCTTAAGCCACTTCCTGGTATAAACCAGCTGTCTTTGTCTTTCTAACTCTTTTTTTTGGTCTTCCTGTTGTTTTTGCTGAATTTGTTGCGGGGTAAGTTGGCTGCCGGCAATTGATTGAGCACCCTGTTCCAACGCCTGCCCAAACTGGTCTTTCACATCTTGAGCCACTTCCCCCGTGGCCTGTTTTACCTCCCCGGCAAATTGCTTAACTCCGCTATTCATGCAGATATCTTAACATAAATCTCGACTTCACTTTCAAGATATTATATAATTCCTGCATATGGGTTTAATGGATAATTTAAAACAACTTGGAGACCTCAAGAAAATGCGGGATCAGGCCCTGGAAATGCAAAAAAAGCTGGCCGGGATTAAGATTACAGTGGAACATAAAGGCGTAACAGTAATCATGACTGCTGACCAAAAGATAATTTCCATTTCCGGTGAACAAAATTTTGACAAAATTACCGAAGCAGTAAACGAAGCCTTAAAACAATCCCAAAAAGTAGCAGCTGACGAGATGAAAGGTATGATGGGCGGTTTAGGCATCCCCGGAATGTAAAACTTATACCAATTCAATCCTCTAGCGCTCGCAATGGTCTCCTATAAATGGTAAAATTCACCCACCATGGCACAAATCCCCAAGTCAGTACAAAATTTAATCGAGGCATTTGAAAGGCTCCCCGGCATTGGGCCAAAAACCGCCCAAAGACTCACCTATTACCTTCTGCATGCGCCGGATACTGAAACCAAAGCTTTGGCTGAGGCCGCATTAGGCATGAAAGAAAAAACCAAAATCTGTTCAATTTGTTTTAATATTGGAGAAGAAGATCCCTGCCAAATTTGTTCCGACCAAAACCGCGACCAAACCGTAATTACAGTAGTAGAAAATCCTTTGGATGTTTTGGCTTTGGAGAAAGCCAACTTTAAAGGGCTTTACCATGTCTTGCATGGAGTAATTTCCCCCTTGGAAAATATCGGTCCTTCAGAAATTCATATTAGGGAACTTTTACCAAGACTCAAAAATGGCAAAGTTAAAGAAATAATTTTGGCCACCAATCCGACTATGGAAGGAGAAGCCACTGCCATGTATATCCAAAGATTGATTTCTCCTTTGGGAGTAAAAGTTACCCGGATTGCCCGAGGCTTGCCGGTGGGGTCTGATTTGGAATATGCTGATGAAACAACCTTATCCAGAGCTTTGGAAGGAAGAAAAGAGTATTAATCTTTTTTTTGTTGTCTGATACTTGCCTCTATCGTATTCTCGAGCAAACTCACAATTGTCAAAGGCCCAATCCCACCAATGGTCGGGCAATATAATTTGGCAATTTTTTCTACATCTTCTTCATTAATATCTCCATAAACTTTGGACTGCCCGTCCACTATTTCTTTACCCACCCCAACTCCAATCACAAAGCTGCCGTTTTTAAGATTAGTTTTATTAACAATATTTTTCACCCCGGTTGCCGAGATTATCACATCTCCGCTTTTGATTACGCTTTGCGGATTTTCAGTATCGTGAGCTACCACCGTTACCTGCAAACCATGACTTCCCAAAAGTTTTATAATCGGGCCGCCGGCTGTTTTGCCTCTACCTAAAACCACAATCTTTTTATCTTTCAAAAATTCCTCTGTTTTTTTAAATCCCTCAATCAGCGCAAAAGCAGTCAGCATTTCCCAAACTCCAATGGCGGTAGCCCCGCCAAAAGGAGAGTTTTCATGAAAGCCATCTACATCTTTTTCTGGATCAACTGCTGAAAACAGCTCATCAAAGTCCCAACTTTTATAAATTGGGTATTGAATTATTATCCCGTGAACTTGTTTATCGGCATTTAACTTTTGGATGGTTTTTAAAGTTTCTCTGTATTGATCTTCGGAAAATTCATAAAATTTTATCCCCACCCCAATTCGTTTGGCCGCCTTAATTTTAAAATCAACATACATCCGGGAGGAAGGATCTTCTCCGACCAAAATAATGGCGAGGGTTGGTTTTACTGTTAATTTTTCAATTTTTTTTTGGAGCTTTTTGGAAATGGCTGCTGCAACTGCTTTACCAGATACTTTCATAATTGAACCTACAATCCGGGTTTGGATTTGAAATTACAAACCGGGATTGGGAAACTAAATATCATCTACACCTGGCATAGGAAATTTTCCAGCAAATTTCTCCACTTCTTTTCTGATTTTTTTCAAATTTTTATTTTGGTGCAATTTAACTCTAACTTCTTTTAAGAAATCTTTTCTTTTTTCCTGTTCTTCCGGCAAATCCAAACTCCTAATTTCTTCCAAAACCATCTTAATCCAACTGGCCACCTTAACCATATCTTTTTCCTTCATCCCTCTGGTTGTTAAAGCCGGCGTTCCCAAGCGGATACCTGAAGGATAAAAAGGAGAAGCTGGTTCTCCGGGGATCGTATTTTTATTAACTGTAATCCCCGCTTCCTCCAATGCATATTGGGCCTGATAACCCATACCATAACCATATTCAGTTAAAGTCAAAAGTATCAAATGAGTTTCTGAAACTGTTCCCAATTCTCTGGCCAGCACTGCCGCATTTTTAGCAACTTGGGCAGCATATTTTTTAAACGAAGGTTTTAAAGCTTCTTCTAAACTTACTGCAATAGCGGCTGTTTGATGATTATGCGGCCCGCCCTGGATCCCGGGAATTATCGCTCTTTCAATTTTTCCTTTGATTTCCGGATCCCTTTTTAATCCCCGGTCAGTTACCAAAATCATGGCTCCCCTCGGACCCCGCAAAGTTTTATGGGTAGTTGTCATAATGATGTCAACGTAAGGTACTGGTGACTCGTGAACACCGCCGATAATTAACCCGGTAATGTGGGAAATATCTGCAACCAGTGTGGCATTTACTTCATCGGCAATTTTTCTGAATTTCTTATAATCCAGCTTAAAAGGATATGCAGTCGTTCCCACCCAAATCATTTTTGGTTTATGTTTTTTGGCCAAAGCTTCCAGTTCTCCAAAATTTATTTTCCAGTCTTCACCGACAGTATAATTAACTGCTTTAAAGAAAATACTGGAAAAATTTAATTTAGCACCGTGGGTTAAATGTCCGCCGGAAGACAAAGCCAACCCCATCACTATCTCACCCGGCTCACAAACTGCCATCGTGATAGCCTGATTGGCCGGGGAACCGGAATAAGATTGGACAAACGCGGCCGGCACACCGAACAATTCCTTTGCCAAATCCACAGCATAATTTTCAATTTTATCAATCACTTCATTGCCGCCATAATAACGTCTGCCGGGAAAACCTTCTGAATATTTATTAGTCAGGATAGACCCCAAAGCTCTTAAAACATCTTTGGAAACATAATTTTCTGAAGGGATCATTTCCAAACCATACTTTTGACGGTGGGCTTCTTCTGCAATTAATTTAAAAACCTTTGATGACATGGAAGAAACCATTGTTAACCACAAGAAGCCGGTTGTCAAGGGGAGATTTAGGCATTTATCCCTTGACGACAAGGAAGATTCATGCTAAGATAAGTTTATCCTATGAAATTTAGCCTCAAAGAATTTAGACAAGAATATGGTACTCATGAGCAGTGTCTTGAGGTAATTAAAAGACTTCGTTTCTCCGACTTAATGGAATGTCCCAAATGCAAAGGAAAAGAAAAGTTTTATACTGTTAAAGGAAGAACTGCTTACGCTTGCAATAATTGCGGTCATCACATTTATCCACTTGCTGGAACTATTTTTGAAAAAACTACAACCCCACTTGATCTTTGGTTTTTTGCCATGTATCTGATGACCCAAACCAGGAGTGGTACTTCTGCAAAACAATTAGAACGGATGCTTGGTGTAACCTACAAAACTGCCTGGAGAATGTTTAAGCAAATAAGAATGCTTATGGTAAATACGATTGGTACAGAAAGCTCAGGTGGTAATGGTGAGCTACTTGATGGCACAGTTGAAATAGATGAAACTTTTATTGGAGGAAAAGGAAAAAATAGAGCTTTTAAACCAAACTTTAATGAAATACCAAAAGAGGTCGTTATGGGAATGGTGCAAAGAAATGAACAAGACAAAAACGGGACAGATACAGGAGGCAACAAAGTATATTTAAAACATATCCCCAATACTGGCAAATGGACACTGCTTGAGCAGATTAAAAATCATGTCGATGCAAAAGCCCGAGTTATAACTGATGAATATTATGGATATACCCAATTAAAATATCACTGTTATAAACATGATTTTGTAAAACATAAAGAAACTTATGTAGTTGGTGATATTTATACCCAGAATGTTGAAAATCTTTGGTCAATTCTAAAACGAGGTATTTATGGAGTGTACAGAGTTGTATCTAAAAAATACTTACAGGCATATATTGATGAATATAGTTGGAGATACAATAACAGAAAATATCAGGATAAAATGTTTGAAAAGTTACTAAGTGAAATAGCTAATATAAAAGTTATCTCTCAAGTCAAAGTTGCTTAGTTTGCATCATCTTATATTTATATAAGAATAAAGAGTCTGTGTTTTTAACAAATTCAGCCTCAAAAACAACAAATTTTAGTACCTACGCGTAGGTACTTTTTTAAGGATGGTAAATTTATCTGACACTTTAATTTTTCTTTAGTAGCATATAAAAACCAAATGCAATTATCGCTCCATGGTACAGTAGGGGGATATGATCATTGCTTCCACTTAAATTTGAAAAGGCTAATCCTGATCCTGTCACTATGCAAACAATTGCTCCCACTTTTATGATGTTGTTATTCATACAAATTTTCACCTCCTGTCTTTTAAAAACAATTTAAACCCGCTTTTTATCTACTATTTAGCTATTCAAATAAGTAGTTATTTCTGGAGCAAATCCAATAGAAGGACTATTCTGATGAATTAAGTTTAATATTTTCTTAACATCTGTGGTTTTAAATTGGTTTATAGGTAGTTGATTAATACTTTGATCTTCGTAAATAAAAGCCAAGTGCTGAATACCCACTGGCATTATTGCGTTTTTCATATAGAGTAAGCTTGTTGTTTTTACAAATCCAATGCTTTTTGTTTTTGATAGATCTACTGTCTTTTTTATCCAGGAACCATTCCAGTTTGGAGTCATCAATGTTAAGATTTTTTTGTCTATTGAAACGCTTTTTTTGCTTTGCAGAATTACAAGGAATACAAAATATCCAGTAAGAACTAAACCTACAATTAAAAGAATTAATCCTAATAGTTGGACTTGTGGAAGTTGAAGAAACATCAGACCACCTATTATTGGCAGTCCACCAAATACAACTACAAATAATGTATACGCAAAAATTTCATTTCCTCTTAAACCTAAAATGATTTTGTCTGTTTTTTCCATTTATCTATAAATTGATTATTTTGTAATTATTAATTTATTATTGCAATAAAAATACCAAATTACAAGATTTGAATATCTCTATAGTTATTTCTTTATTGACTGCACAGCCTTTTTAAGTAATTTTTTAAAATCTTCTTTTGATCTTTCCCTGCCACCTTTTTTTAGAAATTCTATTAACTCTTTCGATTTTTTATCTTTCCCTACTAGTCTTCTTTTCATTGTTTTTATTATATATCAACATGAAAGAAAAAACAGAAATCATAGTTATATTATAAATAGTAAGGACGTAAATTTAAGAAATCTAGCTTCAAGAATGTCAATTTTTTAGCCCTAGATACTAGGGATATTTATTCTGAATACTTCCTTGTTTTGATGGTATAGATGCCGAGATTTAGTTAACAGAATCAGAGTTAAAGATTTCAGCAGCTGCTCTAATAATTTCATCATCCTGGGCTACCTCAATATTGGCAACATCATCTTTTTTGGCCGGCCGGCTTCCCAATACGGCAGAGATCCTAATGCTTCTTCCTAAAATATCCGACAGAATTCCTTCCACCAAATCCCTATTTTTTGGAGCTTCTAAAATTCTTTGATGAAACGAGTATGGCACTTCCATGATCACTGAACTTTCAGTGCATTCTGCAATATTAATGGATCTTAACAATGCTTCCAGAGAAAAATTAAAGGGTCTTATTGTCTCTAATACAAAAGTCCATTTTTCCTTCAGTTTGGCAATATCAGCATTACCTGAGACAGGCGCTTCCGGAATCTGATCATCTACCTGCGTTTCAGATGAGATCGGAGTATCGGCAGAATCCATTGGTTCACTGACTTGCTGACTTGCTGATGCTCTGACCTGCTGATTTACTAACCCACAGATTTCCACAATTGCCAATTCCAGCGGCAATGACGGTATTGGAGCAAATTTCATTTTCTCAAGACTGATTTGCAGAATATCTAAAGCTCTGATTAGATTATCAGGGCTAAAATTTTCCGCCAGCTCTTCCAGTTGTTTATATTTATCTTCCGTTAAATGGACTTTTACTAATTGTTCACCTAATCCATTTTTTATGAAAACTAAATTCCTCAAAATATCCATCAAAGACAGCATTAGCTCTTTAACATCAACCCCATTTTCTATTTGCCCCGATAAGCTCAATAAACAGGCCTCGGCATTTTTGTTTTTTAGGCTTTGCACTAACTCCAAAATATTTTCAAATTGGGAAGATTTTAAGCTTTCATCAACGAGCTTTACAGTAATTTTCTCTCCCATTGAAACTTGGTCCAATAATTTCACTCCATCCCTAAAAGAACCGTTTGATTTTTTAACCAGGTTTTTTAAAGCCTCTTCGTCAATATCAATTTTTTCCACCGTGACAATTTTTTTCAAAGCTTCTAACAATTCTTCTGAGGTGGCCAACTTAAAATCTAACTTCTGCACCCGGGACAAAATTGTTGGGGGAACTTTATTACCCTCCGTAGTTGCCAGAATAAATAAAGCATGTTTAGGAGGTTCTTCCAAAGTCTTCAAAAGCGCATTAAAAGCCTCCGTGGTTAGCATATGCACTTCGTCAATGATGTAAACTTTCTTTTTAGCACTAGTGGGGGCGAGTTTGATTTTGTCGCGCAGCAATCTGATATCTTCGATACCGCGATTGGAAGCAGCATCAATTTCAATAAGATCAAGGTTTGATCCGTCTGTTATAGATATACACGCTTCGCACTTATTGCAAGGAATATTTTGCTCTGCGGAACAATTGACCATCTTGGCCAAGATTCTGGCGGTTGAGGTTTTGCCGGTACCGCGGGGACCGACAAAAAGATACGCGTGAGACAGCTTATTATTTTGAAAAGATGACAGGAGAGTTTTTTTTACCGATGTCTGGCCTACCAGTTCGCCAAGAGTTTGGGGACGATACTTTAAGTAATAGGCAATGTTTTCCATTAATTGTGGTGAATCCCTAATAAATGGTTTAACCCATGCTCTACTAAATCCCTAATCTCCTCATCAACCGAAATTCCGTCCATTGAAGCATCTTCCAAAGCTTGTGGGTAGGAAATGATAATATCACCCAACCTCAACCACTTATCAGGTGCTGCCACAAAACCAATCCTGGGAATATGTTGCAAGTTGGCCGGATTAGAATCTTCTAAGGCAAAAGATAAAATATTGGTGGTAGAGTCTAAACCGCGATACTTACGATTGAGTTCATGCATTTTCCGGTCACCCACAATATTAATCCCTAATTCAACCTTACCAGAGATACGATGCTGGGATAAAATCTCTGATACTGCAGTCTTAATGCTGTCTTTATTAATATTATATCTGGGGTCAGAATTTACAATGATATTTACCATAAATGTTTCTCTGTCATTGCGAGAAGCCGAAGGCGACGTGGCAATCTTCCACATTCCGACCGCAATCCTTCGCTAACCGCTCAGGCCTACGGCTCCGAAGAGCCTTCTTGTAGAGTTGACAACTTTTCTTTAACAATAGCCGATACTGCACCGCCACTCGCTTGACCCTTAACCTTACCCATCACCGCTCCTATCACTCTTCCCATATCCTGCATAGTACTGGCTCCCAACTCATTTATAGTACCCTCAACAATTTTAGTCAATTCCTCAGTTGACAGACGGGCTGGCAAATAGTTTTCTAAAACTTTTGCCTCACTCTCTTCCTTTAATACTGAGTCTTCTCGGCCGCCTTTCCGAAAACCTTCAGCAGCCTCTGTTCTCTTTTTTACTTCCCGCTGGATTAGGGAAACCACCTCCTCATCAGTCAAACTCTCGCCTTTGGCAATTTCCTTATTCTTGGCTTCAGACAGAAGCAACCTTAAAGTTGAAACCTTGACCTCATCACGGGCCAATTGAGCATTCTTTAAATCTGTTTGAATCTGATCCAGTAACATAAAAATCACTTGCTATATCTTCTTGCACGCATAATTTTTCTGCGTTTTTCCGCCAAGTATTCCTGTCGGAGTTCAGAAGGTTTTCTATAAACAGACCTGTCCCTAATTTCTTGGACAATTCCCTCTGCTACAACTCTTTTCTGAAATTTCCTGATCACCGAATCCGTGCTGTCGCCCGGACCTGCTTTTACTACTATTGACATAAAATATAAAAAAACACCTCCTTTTTTTTGTTTCACTAAACCATCTTTTTCCATTGTCCACCCAAAAGGTGGAAATGTAAATGAGGTACATGCTGTGCCTTACCCCCATTTACTACTACTCTGTAAAGTCCATTTTCCAGATTATTCTCTGCAGCCAATTTATTC
>JAMDBX010000041.1 GCA_023487645.1 Patescibacteria group bacterium
TGATCCTGACCCTGTAGCTTAATTATCTCCATCAAGGTTAGTCACATCCCTAAGTATAATCCAAGCGGTAACTCTGTGGCAGAGACCACAGGGAGTTATTCATCCTTAAATTACTTGGAACCTGACCCTTCAAACCTCTTACTGTATCAACGAAAGTATTTCCCTCTGATCGACCGGGTTTATTTTCTTTGTCCATGAAGAATTTATTCCTTTTGCTCGCCTTCAGCAGGTTTTTCTTCCTTGGTTTCTTCAGCACCCTCTTCACCTTCAGCCTCAGCACCTTCTTTAACCTCCCCTACACCCTCTTCAGCTACCTGGGCTTCAGCCGCTGTCGCAGCCTCCGCAGCTTGCTCTTCCAAAAGCTCTTGCATCTCTTCCGTCACCGCATTATCAAGCTTAACTACTACCGCATCAGGATCAGCAATTAGTACTACCCCTTCCGGCACTTGTAACTGGGAAACTAAAATTGCATCATCAACCTGTTTTAGACTGGTAATATCCACCTCGATCTTTTCCGGCAACTCGGCAGGCAAAGCCTCGACTTCAACCTCACCCATTGGCTGGATTACAACCGCTTCTCCGCTGTGGACACTTTCCGGCTCCTCCCCGATTATCTCAATCGGTACCGGAACCCGCACCTTTTCCAAAAGGTTAACCTGATAAAAATCAATATGTAGTGTGGCTCCGTGGATGGGATCAACCTGCACCTCACGAATCAGCACCGGCCTGATTTTTGTCTCGCCGATTTTTAAATCAATCAGTCCGGTTTCTCCGGCCGTATCATAAGCTTTAGAAAAGTCACCGGCCTTTACCGAAACATGCTCGGTTTCTATTTTATTGCCGAAAACGTGCGCCGGAATAAACCCGTCATGGCGGAGTCTTTTGACTTTTTTACCTAAAATCTCTCTCGGTTGTGCTTTTAAGGCTATTCTATCCATATTCAAATTATACCAGGAATCTTCCTTTAAGAAAACTGAAGTAATTTAACACATTTATGGATCTTGTGCAAGGTAGAGGCTATTTGGCCTTCTGTAAGTTAATTTCAAAACTGCGGTCAAAAGACAAATCCGTGTTAAAAGAAATCTCATGGCTATCACCATTGGGATCGGCTCCTAAGGTGCCGGTTAAGCTTGGCGGATAATTTAAGGTAAAGCTGAAATTATCTTTATCCGTGCCCGGCTGCTTTATAACCCGTAGTTGGTATTTTAAATTATTTCCATCAAGTTTAAACGACCTAAAGTCTTTATATGCCAAGACTAGCTTTTTTTGCTCCTTCGGGGCAAGTTCGATCAAGGTAGAGTATCCGGCCCGACCAAAATCAGCAAAAGGACTAACCTTAGTTGTGATATCCTCATCCCCCCAACTTGCTTTAGTCAGCTGGCTGCCTCCGGCCAAATAAATTTTTACTCTGTCCCGGTAAATCCCTCCCGGCCAATCATTTGATGGGCTTTGGTTGTTATAGGAAATAACTAATTGGTGGGTAACATTAAAGTTGGAGTCAATCGTACTTTTAAGCTCAATATTCCTTTGGATATAATAATTAGCCCGGTCCGAACCCATATTGGCCTCGGAGACAGCTAAAAATTCATTCCTCTCCCCTGCTCCTTCCTTCACCTGCCGCGGGATTGCCCCGACCCAATTTTGGGATATCAAATAAGAAAATAGGGCCGGGTCCGCCAGGTAAACCATAAAATGTTTTTGCCCAAACTGTTCATTTAAGGTTTGGGACAGCTGCGGCCAGTTTTGTTTGGTTAAGAAAAACATCCGGTTGACCAGCTCCTTTAAAACCGGGGTTAGTATGTTTTCCCCTTTTCCCTGGGCCATGACTTTATCTGTAAACTGGTTACTATCAATAGTCTCCTTGGGCGATGACAAATTTAAAGGTCCAGTCAGCTCAATTAATTTTGCTGCCGCGTTCAGGTCAAGAGCCACCACCCCCGACACCCTTTCCCCTCCTTCTTTTTGATAAAACCAGGAGGCGGTATGGGCACTGGTGGGAAAATCAGCCTCAAAGTTAGAATCGGCCAAACTCCAATTATTTACCCCTAAATCCTTTTTAAGTTCTGTTGGCGGATCTACATGTTCAGTTAAATTTTTATCTAAATTAGCCACATCGTCTGCTTTAACTTCCATCAACTTCCCATGATCAAAAGTAATCTGGGCATAAGAAACCAACTGGCCTCCGGTGGGCTTTAAGGTTGTATTATCCTGCAGTAGAATCAGGTAGCTTTTCCTGCCATCCAAGGCAATCACCTGGGGCAAAATAAAACTCAAGGATCTACCATAACCTACCACCTGCTGATAAAAATTAACCTTAGATTTTAAATCCTCTACCCTTCCCTGAAGTTGTCCGGGGACAATCTCCATAAATTTGTCATCGTCCAACCTGCCACTAACAAACCCCAAGTCGCGGTCAGCCTGGGATAACTTTAAACTGGCATCTCCCAAAAGAGTTGGTAAGTCCCCGTCATTTTCCCCGGAAATTATTTTCATGCCTTCCGAAAGCATTTGTGTCCCCTCAATTGAACTTTGAATAGCCTCTGTTGTCTTGTCTAAAAGCTGTAAAAGTTGGTCGGCAGCCTGAAACTGCGACTGCAGGATTCCTATTTCCCTGGCCACAGCCAACGATTTTAATACCCCTTCCATCTCCCCCACCCCTTCTCTGGCTTTTTCAGCCTCATTTTTTGCTAAATCAAAATTCCCCGCGGCTGCCTGCTGTGTACTATTTTTAATATGCTCTTTTACACCAATCACCCCAATTACCAGAGTGGTTAAAGGAATAATTAATGCATAAGTTATTAAAGCCACACCCAGAAATATTCCCGCTACTCTTTTGGCCTTTTTAAAGGTCTCGCTATTTTTTTCAGCCAAAATTTCTTTTTTTAAATTAGGGCTTTCTGTTTTTTTCCCGGTTCGAAACTCCTCTAAAAGGATCTCTTTTTCCCCTAATTCCTTGGGGGGATTTTTTGGGATGGAGGGTGCTGTATCAATTAGCTCCGGATGGTCTCTAAAAAAATTCAAGGTAAGTTTTAAAGCCTCAATTACATTCTTTTGTGGTTTCCATAAAAGTTCTTTCTCAGTCTTTTCTAAATTTGGGGTTGGCCAGGGCGGAAGCTGGGTGGGAACAAAACCCTGGTTTTCATGCCAAACCGGATCTAAAAGCACTTGCTTAATTTCGGAAACCTTAACCGGGTAGCGCAGGGCTCCGTCGTAAATTTTTTGGGCTGTTGATCCGTGCATCACCGCTTTGATTAATAGAGTTACGGCATCATCGATATACAGATCCCGGGTAGTAAAATCCAGGGGAGTAGATTCTTTTTGTAACTCACCCTTGGCTGCCGATTTAATCAGTCTAGTTACCGGATTTTCAGACCCTAGTTTCATCCGCGGTCCATAAATTGTGGATAAACGTACTACCCGGGCATTGATCTTGTGATCCAGGCTAAACTTAGCCAAGTTTTTTTCAGCCTCCCTTAAGCTAGACTCAACTTCTTTTTGGTTATCATAAAACTCTATCGAGGAGACCAAAACTATCCTTGCCTTAAATTTTTGGCACCTCTCAAGGAATTTCCCAAAAGCTAAGAGATATTCACTTTGGGGAATAGTATCGGTAATTAAAAAGAAGGCATAATCCAGGCGGGGAAAATCCTGCGGCAAATCCAAGTTAGCAGTTTGGTTAAACAAGTGAAATTTCTTATTTTTAACCGCATCCTCTAAGTTTTCCAAACTTCCCGAAGAAAGGTCATCCACTCCCACCACCTGGATCCCTTTATCTAAAAGCTTCTCCACCAAATGTGACCCCAAAAACCCCGCCGCCCCCACGACAAAAGCAACCGGAGTATTTCGCGAAAGCATATTCATATTATTTTCAATAAACGAAACAGCCCCCTTCACACGTTATCGTACTTTTGTTTAGGATCAAATGCAAGATGGAGTAAGCTAAAACCGGATTATTAAATCGCTAATTCCTTATCCAAAGCCTCGTTGGCTAACCTATCAGCCAAAAAATTTTTTTCCCGGGGAATATAAGTATATTCTACGCTGCCAATCTCATTTTCCAAATTTTTTACCTTGTTATAAAATTCCTTCAGCCTTTCATTTTTGATTTTATATTTACCCGACAACTGGCTGGCAATTAACAGGGAGTCAGTCCTAATTTCAATTTCTAAAGGAAGCTGCTGTGAAAACTTTTCCTTTACTTTTTCCAGGGCTTTTTTAACTGCCGAATACTCCGCCTCGTTGTTGGTAGCCACTCCCAGATAAACTCCTTCCTGGTCCCAAATCACCCCTTCAGGTGTAGAAATAATAAAACTTGAGGAGGCATGTCCGGGATTGCCCCGGGAAGCACCGTCGGTATTGATAATAATTTTGGACATAATTTTAGACTAAGACTTCCTCTGGTTTCAGGCTTTGCCCTAAGGAAAGTTTATATTTTGTTAGTATGACCAGCTGTGCCCCTAAAATCAAGTATTCACAGACTAAGGTTATCCAGGAAGCGGCAATATAAGAATAGCGGGGAATAAAAATTAAGTTTAATAAAGTATTAACCATCATTCCCCCAAAATAGATTGCCAACATTGTTTTGTACTTTTTTAAAATAATGAGCGCCCACATTAAGACTGAAGAAACAAAAAAAGCCGGAAAGCCCAAAGATAAAATTTGCAAAGAAGTAACAGAGCCGGAAAAGGCTTTTCCGCCCCCGACTATGGATATGACAAAAGGGGCCAGGAGCAAAGTTAAAACCGTCCCCAGCAAAGCTATCGCCAACATACCCATACTAGCCCGGGTTAGATTATTAAAAAATTTTTCCCGGGTATGGCTAAATTGGCTAAGCATCAACGGGTAAAAACTGTTCATAATAAAAGCGGGGATAACTAAAAGCGATTGGAAAATCTGGTAAGCCAAATTATAAATCCCCACCTGGGAAAGTGGTTGGTAAAAAGAGAGGATAAAAGTGTCTACCCTAAAATAAACCATATTTAAAACTAAAGTGGCGGAGATGGGCCAGGAATTTTTAAAAATTGAAAACATATATTTAGAATCTATTACTGGCCAAAGGTTTTTTAAATATTTCCTTGCCAAAAGTAATGACAAAAAACCTGTTGCCAAGGAACCAAAAACATAGCCCAATATTAAATAAGGGGTGCCGATTTTTTGCCAAGCAAAAAACAACACTAATACTAAGGTAATCAAAGATCCTGTAGAGTTGGCAATAAGTACCCGGTCATAGAGAAGCTTACTTTGGAACAATGCCGTCGAGGTAATAAAAATACCGGAGAAAAAGACACTAATCAGGCCCCAAAAAACAGTTTGTTTAAAAACCGGGGATGAGGAAGGCCAAAGCAAAAGTATGATTATGGCTAAAAAAATCGAGACAAAACTTAGTACTAACCTCATACCAAAAAGTTTTTGCCATTGGGCGGTTAACCCGTCTTTTAAAAACAAGGGGAGAACATGGGCATTTAATCCAAAATCGGACACCAGGTAAAAAAAAGTCAAAAACGCCAGGGCTAAAGTCAAAGAGCCTACTTCCTCAGCCCCTAGATTTCGGGCCACCGCCGATAAAATAATGATTGTAGAAAAAGAGGAGACTGCTTTTGCTAAAAGCTGCCAAATAGTTTGCTGGGAGATTTTAAATAAATTTTGCCTTTTGGAAATAAATGAAAACGGATGATCCACGAAGTTAAGTCTAAACGATTTATATTTTTCAGACAAGGGAGGCTCTAACTGTTTTCCTGTTCTTGAGTCTCATCTTTTTTGGATTTTTTGACTTTTCCTTTAACCGGCTTAATCGTCAGATGTCTTTCCTTGCCCTCACCAACACTTTCCGACTGTACACCTTCAATTTCCGAAACTACCATATGGACTATTCTTCGCTGCCAGGAAGGCATCGGCTCCAACTCAATCTCCTCACCCCGGTCTAAAACTTCCTGGGCCCAATTCCGAGCCCTTCTTTCTAAATCACCCTCCTTGCCTTTTCTCCAACCCGCCACATCAATAACCACCCGCTTAAATTTGACCTCATTCCCTTCCTTAGTCAACTGCCGGTTTAAAACCTGATTGGCAATAAGTTGTAGAGCATCCAGGGTTTCTCCCCGAAAACCGATTAACCTTCCGGGGTCACTGGCCTCAATGGAGACCGTTACCTCTTCCGGACCTTCAACTACCTCAAAACTTCCCTCTAGGGCTAACAATCCTAAAATATTTTCTAAAATTTCTGAGACTTTTGCTTCCAAATTTTTAATTCTACCTTTCTTTATTATTTGTAATAAAGAATTAAAAAGGTAAGGCTCTACGAGGCGAAGTATAATCTTTAATACTAAAGCGCGAGTAGGTCCTTATAGAGGGTAAGTATAAAGGAAGAATGGTGTGGCGTCAATCCTAAAAATTATTATCTTTTAATCAGCCTTATCCAGCCTTCGAGGTTCCCCCAACCGGAGATGAGGTATTGCTGGATGATACCTAAAATAGTAAAGGTATTCCAATAAAGGGCTAAACCAATAGGAAATTGAAAAGCAAAGTAGCCAACCATAATCGGCATCATATAACTCATCTGTGACTGCATGGCAGACATCGAGTCCTCCAAATTTTCCTTTTCTTTTTTCTCCTTTGGTGAATCGGAGGAGTATTCTTTAATCGGCTTAGGAGTCATCATCCTTGATTGGATAAATTGTAAAAAGGCTGTAACTGCAGGAATTAAAAGTAACAACCAACCAATTGAAGTAAATTGCGAAGGTTTAATAGCTAAGTTAATTCCAAAAAAATACAGATCCGGGGCCGAGGCCAAGTGCCAGGAAGGCAAATAAAGGGCGTTATTTATCCTATCTATATTACCTCCATTAGAAAAGAAGGCTAAAATCGTTTGATAGAGGGCAATAATCACCGGAATTTGGATAATCGAAGGCAGACAGCCCCCAGCTGGATTAACTCCGTGTTCTTTATAAAGGGCCATCTGGGCTGCCGCTAAAGCTTGTTTGTCCTTGCCGTGTTTTTTCTTTAAAGCATCCAGGTGGGGTTTTAACTCGGCCATCTTTTTGGCGCTGCGAATCTGTGAGCCCATAAACGGCCAGACAATCAACCGGATAATCACCGTTAAAATAATAATGGAAAAACCCAAAGCTCCGGGAATATGGAGCAAATTCAGTCCTTGAAAAATCATCACCAGTAAATTCACCACCGGAGCAAAAAAAACAGTATTAAAAATATCACCAATTATCTGCATGAAATAATTCTCCTTATTCCTAAATTAAGCCCTTTTAAAACCCCGTGTTTTTGGACCATCTGTTTAGTATACTCCGAACAAGTGGGGGAGTATTTACAGGATCCACCCGGAGCTAAAAATGATAACACCCCCCGGTCAAAAGATAAATACTGCTGATAAAAATTTAAAATTGCAACTGTTGTTTTTTTCATTATTCTTTTACTAATAACTTTTTTTGTTCTAAAAGTTGTTTTAAAAAAATCGTTACCTCTCCCGATCCCAACCCCAAAACTTCTGCCTTAGGCATGGCAATAAGGTTAACATTTTGAGGAAGTTTGAAATAAAAATCCTGGAAACCTGTAGCTATCAAACGCCGGGCCCTGTTTCTGTCAACGGCTTTTTTAAAAGTTGAGGAAGAAACAGCAATACCTACCCGGGGCTGGACATTATCTCCAAACTTAATAAAAAGTTTTAATATATTATTTTCTACTTTCTCTCCCGAGGCTACCCATTTAAACTCTTTTCTTAGATTTAACCTCTTGTCTTTAGAAAGCATTGAAAATTAAAGAGCCAGCCTTGATCTGCCTTTAGCTCTTCTTCTTTTGATAACCTTCTGGCCGTCAGTAGTTTTCATTCGCGCCTGAAAGCCGTGCTTCCTCGCTCTTTTTAACTTTTTTGGTTGGTAAGTTCTCTTTGGCATGAATGAATTTTAACGGTTTTTATAATAAAAGGCAAGGCTTGCTCAGTTTTAAAAACTTTAGCAGTAATTTTCGTACCTACAATACATGAAATCTTCAGTTTACGCGAAATAATAGCTGTAGGAGAAGTAACTCCTCTATCTTCTGATCTACTTTTTAACATTTTATCTATATTGTCCTGTGGATAACTTTTACACTAATATCGTTGTATGGAAAAACAGTGGCTAAAAGTTTTAGATAATATCCGGGACCAGTTATCTCCTGCTAATTTCCGCACCTGGTTTGTTAAAACTGAGTGCCAAATAGGAGAGGGCCATACTCTCACTATTATTGTCTCTTCCTCTTTTATTAAAGATAATATCTCTAAGCGTTTTCTTCCTATCCTGCAATCAGCCATCGAACAATCCTTTGGCCCGGGTTGGGAAATTATTTTTAAGGTTGACCCTTCCCTGGCCAATAAAAAAATAGCTGAGGAAGAGGTTGAACTTAATTTTACCCCCTCCGTAGCTCCGCATCCTAACTCTGGTTTAAATTATAGATATACCCTGGAAAACTTTGTCGTCGGCCTCTCAAACAACTTGGCTTATGCTGCTGCCCAAGCCGTAGTCCAAAATCCCGGCACCAGTTATAACCCACTTTTTGTTTATGGAGGCACCGGGGTCGGCAAAACTCACTTAATGCATGGCATTGGCAACGCCTTACTCCGGAAAAACCCGGGGATTAAAATCGTTTATTGCTCATCCGAACGTTTTATGAACGATTTAGTCCAGGGTATTCAAACCAAAAGGACGGGGGATTTCCGGGCTAAATACCGTTCCTGTGATTTATTATTAATTGATGATATCCAGTTTATCTCTGGCCGTGATTCCACCCAGGAAGAATTTTTTCACACCTTTAATGAGCTACAAACCAAAAATTCCCAAATTATCTTAACCTCCGACCGTCCGCCAAATGAAATCCAAAAGCTTGAATCCCGTCTGGCTTCACGCTTTCAAGGAGGACTGATGGTAGATATCCAACTACCGGATTTTGATACCCGGGTAGCAATTTTAAAAGCTAAATGTCAGGAAAGGGGAGAAAACTTATCAGAAAACACTTTAACCCTGGTTGCAGAAAGTATGCCGACCAACGCCCGCGAGCTTGAAGGTAAATTAATCCAAATTATCCAGTCCGCTAAGCTTGTGGGACAGCCCCTGACCGAAGAAACAATCATAAACTATCTTGGTAAATCCCCAACCGCTAGCTTAAAAATTGATTATAAAAAGGTTTTCTCTGAAATTAACCAATATTTCAATATTAAAATGACGGATATGACCGGCCCTCGGCGTAAAAAAGAGCTCGTTGTCCCCAGGCAACTGGCAATGTATTTTCTTTATGAAGAGTGTAAGCTGCCTTACGAACGTATTGGTGAACTTTTAGGAGGAAGGGACCATACTACAATCATGCATGGAGTGGAAAAAATCCGGGAATCACAACAACGAGACCGGGAGATCCAAAGAATGTTAATTGAAATTAAACAATGCCTTCAAAATTAACCTCTTTGGGGTTATCCACTAAAGGAGTAAAGTTATCCCCAAAGATATCCACATTTATGGTATACTTTTTACACACGAAGTTCATCCGAAACTTATTCGATGATTAAACCTAAAATAATGATTTATTTTAAAAACCACTCCTGCTTGGTTTATCCACAGCAAAATTACCCAGAAAAAACCGCCTTTGTACACATATCAACCGACTCTATAACTATAACTACTGTATATATAAATTAAAAAGTTGATCTAAATGACAAGTGGATAACTAAAATGGATACAAATTTGGTTTATATTTTAATCGGTATTTTAGCTTTAATTATTGCCTATCTTTTTGGCCGGATCCATTCCAAACCGCGCCAGGATATTCCTACCGATTTAATCGATCTTTACCGGGGAGTCCAGGATCTTCCTTCCCGAGTATTACAAACCATTCAAGGCTCGATTAATCCTCAAAAGGGGAAAATGGCTGAGCTTTTAACCTATGCCGAACTCCGTTATGATTACGACCGGATTGTCCCCTTGGGCTGGCCGATTGATTTTGTCGGAATTAAAAATAACGACCGGATTGATTTTATTGAAGTTAAGTCTGGTAAATTAGCAGTCTTGACAGAAGAAGAAAAACACATTAAAAACCTAATACAAACAGGAAGGGTGAATTTTCGGCTGATTCGGGTGACTGAAGAAGAGGTTCATCGTTTAGTTTCAGCCAACGACAGAAGGGAATAATATGAAATTTACAATTTTGCAACAAGATTTAATGCCCGCCTTGGTATCCGTCTCCCGTTCCTGCGGTGTCCGCTCCCAACTTCCGGTGTTAGGTAATATCCTTTTACAAACCACAGAAGGAAGACTTAAGCTTTCGGCGACCAATTTGGAGATTGGTGTAGTTAAATTGGTTAAAGCTGAAATTATAGAGGATGGAGAAATAACTATCCCTTCTAAAACTTTAACTGAAGTAGTATCTAACCTCTCCGGAGAAAAAATTGAATTTGAAGCAAGTCCTGAGCAGTTAAAAATTACCACACCTACCTTTTCTTCACAGATTAACGGAATTCCGGCTACGGAATTTCCAACAATTCCTTTAACTGGTAAAGAGGCGGTGGTAATTGATCCGGCAATTTTAGCGAAATCCTTGCCACAAGTTACTTTTGCCGCTGCCGTTGATGACGGACGGCCGATATTGACCGGAATTTTGACGGAGATTAAGGATAAAAAACTTCAGTTAGTGGCTACGGATGGTTACCGGCTGGCCCATCGAAGTATTGATACTAATCAGGAAAATAGTTTTCGGGCTTTAATTCCCAGAAGGACTTTTGAGGAGGTAATAAGATTAATTTCAGAGGAAGAGGTTGACCAAATAAGGATTTCCACTTCCGATGACCAAAACCAAATTATTTTTAGTTTTGGTAACACCCAAATTTCTTCCCGCTTAATTGAGGGTCAATTTCCTGCTTGGGAAAAGATTATCCCGGCTTCTTCCAAAGCCCGGGTGGTTGGAGAGAGAGGAGAAATTTTAAAGGCAGTAAAGCTGGCTTCTGTTTTTGCCCGAAGTGAAGCCAATATTGTCAGGCTGCAAAACCAACCAAACAAACTTATTTTAACCTCGGAAGCAAAGGAGTTAGGTAACCAAAAAAAGGAAGTTGAGGTCCAGTCTGAAGGGGAAGAGCTGCAAATTGCTTTTAATAATAAATATCTTCAGGACGTTCTCTCGGCCCTGAACTGTTCACAGATAATTTTAGAGTTGTCCGGAAATTTATCGGCAGCCATTTTAAAACCTATGGGCGAAGAGGGATTGGAATATATTATTATGCCGGTGAATTTAAGCTAAAATGAAACTCTACGAGCTTCTTTTCTTCTTATGTCGAAAATAGCCTTGATTCCTAGGAATTTTTAGCTGAATTTCTGGGATTGGTTAGACCCCCTGGTAATCAATCGTTCTAAAGTGAAATATCAGATCCTGGTTGAGGTTTTTTGCTCCGTCAAATTTTGTATCAGGTTTAACAAATAAAGTGTATCCTCTTCCAAGTTCTAGGGGTTTGGAAAAAATAACTTTAGCAGTTTTACGGTCTGAGGAAAGTTCGATTTTATGGTCAGTCTGCGGGTCGATCCTATTTTTAAACTCATCTGGGTTTTCGATAGGTAAATTAAAGGTAATTTCCAGTGTTTGATTGGGTAAAATAGTTGCCTCCTCTAAAGGGGAAGGGTTAGTGGCTACTACTTTGGGGTCTTCATTTGCTAAATTTTGGGTTTTTTCGGCCTGGGGGGTAGAAGATTGGATTTTGGCCGGGTTATTATAAATTCCGCGTTGGAAGATAAAGATTAAAATCGCTCCGATAACGGCTATTATGGCAATAATTTTTTGTTTTAAATTCAACATTAATATATTCTAACCTAAAAATTATTTCCTCCCAAGACGGATTTTATGTATCTTAGATGGGCTGGATATTTGCCACTGGCAAATGGATTAATGTTTTTTAATCGCGGCGGACAGGCGTTATTTTTGGAGTAATTTTGCTCGTGGATTTTGGTATTAATATAATAAGAGACGCTTTCGGCAAAGTCCTCATCAAGTTGCACTTGAGTCTCTCCGGAATTAGCACTGTTACAAGCAACACTGGGATCGGCAGTTGCCCCTTGGGCATAACCGGAAATGTAGCTGCCGTCTTGGGCCACGGCCTGCTGGGTGCTATAGGTGGCATTGCCGCGAGTTCCATGTATAATGTGCCCGAGTTCATGGATTAGGTTTTGTTCAAACAGGTCTTTGGAAGCAAGTACAGAACTGCTTAAGGAAACAGTGTTTCCTCCGGTGTGACCGACGGTTGAAATTAGTGTTATGTTAATTAAACCCTTTTGACGGAGCAAAGGGAAGAAATTTGTGGCGGCATTGGCCCTTACTAAAGCTTCCCAAGCCCAACTAAGGACTCCATTGTTAAAACCGCTGGAGTTATCAAAGGCTATACCAAATTGGTTTTGAATAGCTAGACGTAAATCTCCGGCTGGAGGTGACAGTTGTGGTGTCGAAAAACTACTGCAACTGTTAAAATCATTTGCCACCTCTTCTCCATAATTGTAACTTCCATAGGTACAACTGCCATAATAGGCACAGACTGAACTTTTAACTTCTTCTGCTGTTGTTGGAGCTTTACCGCCGTTTTTGCTGATTAAGACACCAGCCCCCAAATATAAATTAGTTTTAATATCACAATAATCGCTTGTTTTCAGGGTGGATAAATCTCGGCCTAAAAATCCTAATCCGGTTTTAATGCCATCTAAATCTACGGCAGCAGGGTTGTAATCCGGTGCCTTTTGTGGTTTTAGGTTGGGCGGAGTTTGAATCTGCATTAATCCCAAGGCTCCGGTCGGAGAAGTCGGAAAATGTGGGTAGCAATCGACGCCGTTAAAGTTTCGGTTAAAAAAGGCGTCATGAGAATCCTGGGCATTGCTGGTAAAATCGTTGCTTTCGTGCATGGCCACTCCGGCTAAAACCGAAGCCGGAACACCGGTTTTAGCTGACACTTCGGTCATCAAGCTTCTGAGTGTGTTGCTGGGAATAGAGAACTGTTTTCCCTGATAAGTAAACTTACAGCTGTTGATGTTGTCTGAACCAGGAATGTAGGGTCCGCTTGACGGAGTGGAAAAACCTCCAAAGAGTTTGGATCCTGGGCCGACCAGGCTCGAGCTTTTATTAATCATTATAAAGATAGGGATGCCAAAAATTAAAAAGAAGACCGCATACATTGCCCACTTGACCAAAGTATAAATTGTTTTTGAATCAAGAAGTAAAGTTGCCCAGCCGACGGGGCCACTGCCTAGTTGGGCAGCTTTTAAGGCCCCTTTGCCGGCAGCTTTTAGGGCAGCTTTTCCCAGACGGCTTTTGATAGCCGGCACGGCCGAACCACCGACTGCTGCTCCAATGCCGGCCCCTTGAACCGTATGGGTAGCACTGTATCCTAAGATGCCGCCAATAGTACCGGTAACCAGGGATCCGACCACCTCAGGGGTGGCGTAGCGGTAAATAATTTTTTGGGTTCTAATCAAAACTCCGGAGACTGCATTTTGAATGGGAGTAGAACGGCCGATATTTTTAAATAAATTACCGGCTGCTTTGGGTAAATTGCCCAAAAATGATTGAGAAGGAGTGGTTTGGTTAGTAGCTAATCCCTTGAAGGGTTGGAAATCTTCCCAGGTGGACACAGCGACTGCCGCTCCAGACATAGTTGGAACCAATCGTCCTGAAGCGTTTTGAAGATGGGGAATGCCGTTTTTCATCACATAATTTGGCTGGGCTGTAGATGAAGGAGTAGATGGGGCAGGCGAAGATGAAGGTTTTTGTCCAAAAGCGCTTTTTATTGTATTGACAAGTGAAGAGAGCATTTTTGAGGGAGCCAAGCGGGTAAAACGCTGGACTTTAATCCCAGCTTCAACACCAAGATCTTTGGCGGCGTTGGTAACGGCTTCTTTGGTGGCGGATTCAACGGTTTTTATAACTGCTGCAGGTTGTGTTTGAGCTTGTTGGGGAAGAGGTGGAGAGGGGGTAGTTACAGGTAAACTGGCAGCAACGGTAACCATCGGTGTCACAGCCGGGGTAGGTGAAACGGCCGGTTGTGCGGGTGCTGTTGGTTTTTGCTCGGCAAGTTGGGATGCCGACTGTTCCTGGGGTAAGTTCTCGGTTTTGGAAATCGGGGGGGAGGGGGGCTCTTTTTCCTGGGTGCCGATCAACTTTTCCACCCACTGGTTTTGGGCCTGTTCTTGTTGGTTTTCCGGTAGTTGGGTGGTAGCGGCAAAGGTTTCATGCATCGGTTCGGGGATAATCGGCTCCGGTTTTAAAAGTAAGTGCTTGAGGGTTAAGTCACGGTTTTGGTTAAGATATAGCTGTTTAATAAATTCTTCATCTTCTGTAAATTTTCGGTAGGGGATCAGTATAAAGCGGAGAACCTTTAACATCGGTTTTTTCCAAATAATTTTACCGTCACTGATGCGCACACTCGACTTTTGGGGGTACTTATGAAAGTAATTTATTCCTTCGAGGTAACCTTTAAAAAGTTTAGAGTCTTTGACAGCCATGGTTTTTAAATTTAGTAGCGCATATTTTGTTTGTTTAGTATCTCCTGGGGGTCAGTGGTGATTAGCTGATGTTCTTCATTTGAAGCTACTACCCTCATGGCCACATGGACATTGCCGGCAAAAAAAAGCCCCCGTCCAACACCGGCTGTCACCAAAAGCCTTTTTTCCCCTTGTGATAAGTTGAAAACCCGGCCCAGGTTTTCAATGGAAGCCGGGGCTTGTTTTAAAAGTACCTGCATTGCCGAGTTAGAGATAATCATTTTCCCTTGGTCTTTGTTTAAGAAATCTTCCACATCCTGGTTAATAACAGTGACCCCTAAATAATATTTTCTGGCTCTTTTGACCATTTCAATTAAAAAACTGGCCGAGTCCGGGTAACGCATCATGTACCAAGCCTCATCAACAATTAAAATCCTTTTTTTGAGGTTATGGCGGATTTTAGTCCAAATATAATCCAAAATCAGGTACATCGCCAAAGGCCGCAGTTGGTCCGGCAGATCGCGGACAGAAAAAACGGTCAGCTGGTTTTGGATTTTGATATTTGAAGGGGTGGAAAAGATACCAGCCAAAGACCCCTTAATAAAACGTTCCAGCCTTAGGGCTAAGGAGCCAGCAATTGGCTCTTCCATTCCCACCAGGATTTTATAAAGATCCTCCATTAAAGGCGGTTGGGTATTGGGGGGAAGTTTTTGGAAGTTGGAGGTGATGCCTTTAAGGCGGTAGGTCATGTTTAGCGCCCGGTCTAAAATTGCCGCTTCCTGGGAGGTGATGTCCCCCAATACCAAGCGTAAAAAACCGATTAGCGAGAGGATCTTTCTTCCCAGTTCATCCTCGCCGTTGTCGGAGGTTTCCGGCAGGTCAAAAGGGTTGATTTTAACCGGTGAGTTTGCGGAAAAGTTGATGTAATCTCCACCAATTGCCAGGGCTAAATTAAGGTACTCTCTTTCCGGGTCGATAATAATCACCTCTGTCCCCAGCATCAATGATCTTAAAGCTTCCAATTTAACAAAGTAGGATTTGCCGGCTCCCGAGGTTGCAAAAACTAAAGAGTTGGCGTTTTCCTGGCTAAAGCGGTCAAAAATAATCAGTGAGTCATTGTGTTCATTAATGCCGTAAATAATACCTCCGGGGGCAGTCAGCTCGGACGAGGTAAAAGGGAAGGTTGTTGCCAAAGAGGTGGTATCCATATTATGGGTTAGGTATAAAGGGTCTTGGCCTATGGGCAGGGTGGAAATAAAACCTTCTTTCATTTGTAAAGTGGTGGGGTGGGCGGTAATAGAGATGCTTCCTAAAGTGGACTGGACTAACTGGGAGTTGTTGCTGAGTTCATCGGTATTTTTTTCCGGTAAGGTGACATACAAACCAAACTGGAAAAACCTTTCCGCCCCTTTAACTAACTGCTCCTGCAGTTCCCGGGCGTCTTCTAAGGCTACTTCCACTGCCGGGTCGACTTCTCGTCCTCTTTCGATATCCGTATCGATAGTAGCTTCCATTTCGGCAATCTTTCTTTTAAGATCGTCTAAAATACCGGCTGGTTTAGTGGGATAAATAAACATAGAGACGGTGAGGGAATGTTCAAAAGAGATTAAAGGTTCCAGCCAGTTGGGGGTGACAAAGCGGGGATAACCAGAGCAAAAAAAAGAACGTAGGTATGTTTGTTCTAACCGCAGATATGAAAAGTCTACCTCCAGATTAACGGGGGCAAGAGTGTCTTCTAATGTTAAATTTGTGTTTACTTTAGGGTCCGAAGTCATCTGATAATTCCTCCACAACAAAGGGTGGAGTCAATCGGGCAACGGCAGGGGGATAAGAAGGCGGGATTTGACGGTTTACCATCTGATTTTGGGGGACGGGTACGGTGTTAAGCCGAGGGGGAATTGGCATAAGAGGTTGGGTGCGTACGGGTATGCGTACGGGTAAAGGTGCAGGAGTGGGTTGTACAGGAATGCCACTTTTAGGTTGTAAGGGAGCAGGTATAGGCCGGGGGGCAGGGAGGGGCTGGATCTTTTGGCTTTTTGTAGAATCGGCACCAAAAGAGACTTCCAACGCTTCGGGATTGTAAATATCGTAAAATAGCTCAATCAGTTCAACTGTTGTCACTTGCCTTGCCTTAAGTCCCATTCGGGAGAGTTGCCTTAAAATATGATCCCTGCGGGGCATTAATAAAGTGATTGCTTTTTTGGCTTTATCACTAATATTTTTAGGCATAATTCCCAGCTCTAAAGAGCTGGCACTAATACAAACATAAAACTGTTTATCCAGGACATTATTTTCTTTGATAATACTTTCCATAAAAGTTCGATAGCGTAAGGTCATATTTTTTAATAATAAATTTGTTTGGCCGGCGGCAGCTTTATCTAAAGTGTCGAGGTAAGAGGAAACGTCCAATTTTTTAGAACGGACAACTATTTGGATGGGGAAGGAAAGTGAGTTTAATAGTCCGGCAAAGGATTCAATAATAGAAACCTGCTCAGTTTCAAAAAGCAAGCTAAAGTTTACTGCCGAGGTAGTGATTACCACGGCCGTACTGCCATCTTTTAAAAATATTAAATCGTCCCGGATCTCTTCAATAGGAATAAATTGCTGGGTACTGGTCATCGGTTCAGTCCTCCTTTTTTGGCGCTGACCATAAGCGGCGGCATAACTTGGTCATTTAAAGTTACCTGGAGAGTGTCAAACTCTAAATTGTCTTTTTCCAAGGTTAGGGTATAGGTTCCTGCAGTAAGCGGTGTAGCTCCGGTAAATTGCCCTATTTTATTAGTTTTTAAAGCCCTTACCGGCATCCCTTCTTTGTTGTGGATAATGACAATCACCCCTTCCAGATAGTTGCCGAGGGTATCAGTGACAATGCCGTTAATAATGTTAGGGGAGGAGGTGAGCAAGGGCTGCGTCTGGGGGACTGTGGGTTGGGATTGAACCACAACGACTCGCTGGTGTTTTGGAGCTGGAGGCGTTACTTTTGCCGGAGCATTTTTATGGTACAAGTCTTCTGTTTGTTTCATCAGGCCTTGGAGTTGGTTAAAGGCTTTGGACAGTTGTTCACTATAAGCTGAAGCTGCAGCCTGGTGGACAAGATGAGGTTCGTTCAAATGGTTGGTAATTTCTCCTTTGGCAGTAAGGTTAGCTTTAAGCTGGTTAATTTGCCTTTCGGTTTCCAAAATCTTGGTATGTAAAACTTGGGCTTCCTGGGCCATTTTCACCAATTTTGACAACTCTTGGGAGGATGGTAAATTTTCAATATCAACTTCCGGTGCTTGGGCTTGTGGCTGTGGTGGTATGGGTGATATCGAAGGGGTGGGTGTAAATTTAGTTTCGGGTGGAAGGGGAGCCGATGGTATAGTGTTAAGAATAGGCGTCTGGGTCGGTACGGTTGTCAGGCCAGCTGAAATTAAATAAGTATGCAATCTGTTTTTAAAGTTAGGATCCTGGGGGTTAATCTTTACTTTCTGCCCACCGGGGAATTTCCAAGAGGCTTGGGTGGGAGAATAAACGGCCCGAAAATAGGCAGCCATCCAGTGGTCCAAGGGTCTGTCGGCAATAGGCAGGAAAGCAAAGGCTGCACCTAATGAGGCCGAGGAAAGTATCAGAGGCACGGCAAAAATCGGGCTGACAGACATTAAAAGGACATAAGATAAATAGGCAATTAAAAGGCCGGATGCCAAATAAGCAAATTGTTTGAGGGTCATATCCCCAACTAAGTGAAACTCAAAAGAGGTGACATTTTGGGGGACAGGATGTTCCATAGCAAAAAGGATCATATAGCGTGAAAAATGGGTCGTCTAGGGGCTCAAAAGATATCATTTATGGACTCTTCCGACTTAACTAAACAACAAAGGGTCAGAAAATCGGGGCTTGTTTTTTAAAAAAAGTTTTGCTAATTTTAAAACGTGGTGTATTGGTAGACTTTAAAGGTGTACCAAGATACAAAGGGAACCTTGTGTAAATCAAGGGCTGTGCCGCAACTGTGATCCCGATTAAATCGGGAGAGCCAGGAGACCGACCACAATTTTATCCCGAGCAGGAATCAGACTTTAATAAGCTGTTTTAACCTCCTTGGGACAGGAGGTTTTTTAATGGCTGCGTCCAAAGAAAGAAATATTAATGAATACAACTCCGGTTTGACTCTTCAGGTAGAACTTGATGCTTTGGATAAAATGATTATTGATGATTGGCGCTTAAGAGTCGATCAAAATCTTCAATACTTTACCCGTGAATATGTTTTAGAAGAAAATATTACCCGCTATAGTTATGGATTAAAAAGAGATAAAAACGGCATTCCTTATCAGGTTTATTCTCCAGGATTTGAAGATGAAGGTGATGTTATCAACAGCTTTCGCAAAGGAGTAGGGGAAAGGGCCCAGGTTGAATATGTCGGTTTTGAAAAAATTGAACAAAAAATTTTTCAAGGTGGTGCTGAAGGGAATTTTTTTGTTTGGGTTTCACCTCCAGGCAAGGCTGAGGATGGTTTTAAAGATCATAATTTTACCTTTGTCGGCCATGTTTTGGATGACCGGATTGATATGATTGCTTATAAAAATTGGCTGAGCAGAGCAGAAAATGCAAGGTTTTTGAATAGATATTTACCAGATTTAAAGCAACTGGATGAAAAGGCTCAGGACCTGGATTTTCTTGCAAATCCGGTGTTTTTAAAAGGTGGGGAAAGATTCAAAAATCTGATGGGTGTTGTCCATGTGTTAGACCCTCAAAGGTCGGATTTGAAGGAGGAGGATAACCGGTGGTTTTTAGATAAATTAAATCCTTTCAGAAAGACAGTTATCTTAGCGTTGGAAACAGGAGATCTGGCAGGAGCAGAGCGGGCAAAAACGGCCCATGATAATTATGCGGTAGCCTTGCTTAGAGGCCAAGATAATGATGTCGACAGCTTAGATTATTGGGCAGCCCAGCCGGCTGTGACATTGCAAGGCAGTTGTGGTTTTTCCAGGTCAAAGAGAACGATTTCAACATGGTTTGGGGTAGAGAAAAGTTATTTTAACTGCCCCCGATGTGACGGAAAGATAGAATCAGGTAAGGGAATTACTGTTTGTCCTCATTGCGGGGTCAGAAAAGAGGATTGTGGGCCCTCTATTTGTGACTAATTTAATTGACAGGGAAGTAAGGTCAGACTACACTTAAAGTTGAAATAAGCCCTCCTAAAAGATATAATTACGAGCTTTTTAAAATTTGTTAAAAAAGGAGGTTCATGGAAAGAGAAAAAATATGGCTCCAGGATCAGAAGAGTCTGAATCAACAGATGAAGGCATCACACGCCCAGGACACATTGAACGTGCAGAAGAGACAACTGAGTATCTAGCGAGGATTGCTCGTGAGCGAGAAAAAGAGCTTCGTGGTGAAGGACCACCAAAACCTCTTCGACCCCCTGAAAGACCGCCGACTGGCGAGGCTGGCCGTGGAGAAAAAACAGAAGCAATTACAGCCAAAGCTGAGGGTGGTGAAACAACCTATTACTGGCCCGAAAGCGATGAGGGAAAAATAGCCCGAATGAGAGATTATTTGGCCCTGGTAGAATCTACCAACCAGCCTAATGGTGGGGCAGCTTATAAAAATTTGATGGAAGAGTTGGGATTGGTAATTACTACCCTTATTTCTGAAAGATTTTCTGCAGATCCTGAAAAAGAAAAAAGATGGAGGAATATAGGAAGCACTTTATTAAGAGAATACCAAGCGAGAATGGCCCTTCATAACCAGTTTCTGGAGTTTATGGTGGCAGGAGACGGAGAAAAGGTAAGCAATGCTTTAAAACCTCTAAGAGGGGAATATCTAAATTTAATTATTAAGGATTTACCGGAAGTTTGGAAGGGCTTTTTACTTTACGAGGCTAATGCAAAAAGACTTTTAAGGGCTCAAGGAATACAGATAGAACAAATTCGCCAGGAAATTAGAACAGGAATAGAGATAAGCAGAAGGTCTCATCCTCCTTTAGATGCTCAGTCTGCCCAAAGAATGGCCGAACGACTATGGATGACTCTATCACGTCGGGCAGTTCACAATGAAGTTGTCGATAAAAATTCTCGTCAGGTTGTCACTGATGAAAAAAAGAAAAGGGAGGCTGGGTATGAAGTATCCTTTTTAGCAGAGGAACAAGGCGGTAGTGGCCCGCAGACGCTCTTGAAAATCATGCAGACTCAAAATTGGCTGTGTACCAGGAAAAAAGATTTTGATATTGGTAATCCCCAGATTGATCTTTTAGATGGTGTTGATCTGGATCAGCAGGAGTTTTTCAGTTTTTTTGCCGGACAGATCGAAGAGTTTTATGAAAAATTACTTTATGAAAGATATCGGGAAACTGTACCAGAGTCAGGGTGGGTAGAGGCAAGAAGGAGGGCAAAAACTGACGCCCAAACAGTAGCGGAGATTTTAACCGGTAACCATAAAGAACCTAAAATGAAAAGTGACGAGCCGGGAGTTCGGGATGTTGATAAAGTAACTGGTTTGCCGGCTACTAAATGGTCAAAAGTTGTTGATGTGACGAAGTTTAAATGGAACCTTGAAGATTTATCTCAAGCTGAACAGGATGAGTTGGTAAGTTTGGTGGGGAGAGAAAATGTCCTTAAAGGTATAGATTTTGCTGCTATTCTTGGGGAATATTCTTTAGATAAATGGTCTACTTTAAAAATTAAGTTTCCTTATCAGCGTTTAAATGCTATGACCGATAACGAAGCATCTTTTATCCGAAATCCTACCAAAGAATCACTTTTTGCATTAAATAAAGATTTTGCTACCGAATGGGAGCAAAAAGAAAAATTACTGGAAAATTTTGGAGAACTTGCCGGTAGTGAAGAATATGTCAAAATAGGAAAGTCCCGCTATAATAGGGAAGGCAAAATAGCTTTAGTAAATAAGGCTGCCGGACTTGTAGATGAAAGCGGAATACCATTTATACGTTATGCAAAGAAAAATAAAATTATAAGAAAGATCTTGAATGAAAATAACTTAGAAAGGTTTGTTAGAGGGACCCCATTTAAATTTGCTTATTCATTTCTTTTTGGCACACTTTGGGGAATGCTTTTAAAAGCATTGGGCTATGTTTTTAAATCGTAGTTATTTTACCCCCGGTAGTCTTTCCATTATTCTTTCCCTCCAACCTACATCAGCAGCTACCTGAGGACCAGCATCTTGAGCCCATTGTAATCTTTGTTTCTGTAGGGCTTGCTGTCTATAAGCTAAGCCTGTTGATCTCATGGCAGTGCCGTAACCCCTGCCAATTCCTCCTGTAAATGTTCCCCATCCTCCCATAAACCCTCCCAGAGCAGCCTTATCAAAGCCTTCAGGACCTTTGACATTAAAGGCTTTCCGGATGGTATCCGGGATTATTGGAGTTGCTAAAAGTATCCCGTAAGCTAAAAGTGCCCGGAGTAAGTCAATCTGCATATTCCCAAATAAAGGCGGTGAAACTTTCCAGTCGCTGTTGGTAGTGCCACCTAAAATAACCCCGGCAAATAAAAACATGGCAAAAACAGCTGGGAATACTAGGGCATTGGCAAGCAGTGATTTAATCCAATTACCTAGGCCTCCAGTCCGGCCGGGAATAGAGGATATTAAGATTATCAAGGGGCCGCTGATTGTAGCAATAAGGATTTGAATATAGGTTCCTATTAATCCAAAAAGTAGCCGAAACATCTGGATAAATAGGGCAATAATCAGGATTAAAGAAAGTATTCCGCTGATCATATTAGGGACTAGGTCTTTATCTGCGCCTCCAACTACCCCTCCGCCGATCCCTCCCAATAAAATACCCAAGCCTCCCATTGTAAAAAAGCCAATAATGGCTCCAATGATGGCCGGAATGATTTCGGCTAGGGGAGCCCAGATACTTTGTGTTAGGCTACTAATAGAGTTCCCAACATTGGCATTATTACTCCAAACAACTCCTGCCGAGGAGCTAAAAAGCTGGAAGATGTTTGAGTTGTCCGCCAACCGCCTAAGATTATCCGCGTTCCCAAAGGCGTTGCCGACACCACTGTTAATAAATACTTCGGTTATCAATCTCATCCCGATAAAAGAGGTGTCTACAAGTAAAGCGGCGATAAAATAACTAAAGGTGACCAAAACCAAACCCACTACCAAACCAGGCAGGGCAGTTTGAATAGAGATCACGGTTTGGGGGTTAATTTTTTGGCGAAACATCACCATTAGTCCAATTACCACAAAGATAAGGATAAATGCCAGGTAAGCAATATTTCGGGCTGCTTGCCATAACTTCAAAACCGGCTTTATAATCCCTTCTCCTGATCCGGTCACGCTCTGGGCATAAGCAGACTTTGGACCAATCCCCATATTTTCCCCGATACTGGCCAAATAATCTATTGAGGAGGTTGGGGGAGTATAGAGAGCTAAAGTGAGGCCGGTTACCGCCCCTAAAGCTCCCATACTGGGAACCTGGGCAAATAAAGTAGGAATAGAGGCGCCGGTTTTGGAATCTTTTTGATAAACTAAACAATCGTTATACGGGCTGGTGCCGGCTAGCATGCACAACCCTCCATGGACTACACTTTGCAAGCTGTTGTCCATGTTAACCTTTTCATTGAAGTTACTCACATTAAGAGGACAACCACCATTTTTACAGTTGGGATTGCGTGTGTCAGCATCTAAGGCGAGGGCTTGTTTTGGGAGAAGAGTGCCTAAAAAAACACTAAAAATTAGTAATAAAAAGAATGTTGATTTTTTCAGGGCAGACATGGGCTAAATTAAAGGTAACCAATTTGAAGAATTTATGCAACTAGAGGTTTAGGATTGGCCCTTTTATGTCATCCTGGTAATCCGCCGACTGGCGGAGCATCCAGGATCAAAAAAGAAAGATTCTGGACAAGCCAGAATGACATTGTTATTTGGGAGTTGGGGAGGGGATACAAGGGACAGTGCTCGGTAGCGGTTGATAAAGGGGTTTTATTTGTCCGTCAGTTCCTTGAGGAAAACTTGCTTTATAGTAGACCTCCTGTCCGCAATTAATATCCGGCGGCCTGTCATCCTCTTTAAAAACTTTTTGCTGCAGGCTTAGGTTACTACCATTTCTAAGTTGATAAAGTTGCAAATCAGTTGGCTTAGCGCTGTTTGAGGATAAGGCCAGAGGAAAATCCGGCAAACCCAAAACATAATTGCCGCTATTGGTGGCCAAAGAAGTGTCCAAAGTATCCAAATCTTTATTGCCGACAGTGTTTTTCTGGGTTAAATCCTCCAAATAACAGCTTTTTTTCATCGGAACCGGAGTCAGTTGAGCCGGCCTTTGGGCAAGAGCTAAAGCTTGGCTGGCTTGGGTGAAATATTGAGTTTGATTGGCCAGATTGACTTTACTAGCGCAAAACCATCTGTCCTCTGAGGCTAATCCTCCAATAATGGGAATACTTTTAAACAAAGATTGAGCTGAGCAGATTAGTTTGTTTAAGTCCCAAAAGAACCCAGTTTGAACTCCGATCTCGGGTGAGGGGGTAGCAGTTTTATCTAAATCATTGTTTAAAGCCTGGGGTAGTAGTGAGTGACTCATAACTCTGGTGATATTGGCATCATCGTTGAGGGTGGGTCCGATAACCTGTTGATCGGTGTTGCCGTTGGTGTCTTTGATTGTAGTAGTATCACTTAAATTACAGTATCTGGCTGAGATGGCATAAGTTAAAGGATATGAGAGGCAATCATTGCCGTAACGGTCGGAGACAAGATTGATATGAGTGGTTTGAAAGGTAAACTGGCGGGTATCATTGATATTTTGGGACATGGTGGTCGGGACACATGTTACCGTCCATGTGCAGGGCGTACCTCCATTTGGGTTACAGCTGCTGTCCGTGTAGCGGATAAAGCAGGTTTTATCATCAAATTGTTTATATAAAGAAGTATCTACAAAACCATCGTTGGGGATGGTATTTTCCTTGTTTCCAAGATGATCCGGAGTAAAATCTTTGGTTGGGTCGGGAGGTTTACAGGAGTTGGTCCCTTTCATGGTAAAAGTTTCCGGCTCACCCAAAAAAGGAGGCCGGCTTTGGGGATCGGAGGAGCCTTGAGGATCAGGGTTAATACTTGCTTCCATTTTATACTCCCTTTCACATTTGGCACTGCCGATTTCTCCCCGGCAGTGCCAGTCGCTCCATAGTTCGGGATTGTTGGGATAAGTCCTTTGGCCATGGGTGGTGCAATCTTCTGCCAGATCCCGGTCGTCTGTGATGGTACTGCCCGAGGCCCCAAAATCCCGGGCGCATTGGCTGGTTTCATAGAGGTTATCGCCTTCGCAATAGGGAATATTACGGGCGGTGCTGCAAGTGGCGTGGCAAGCACCACAGGTTCCGTTATTGTAGCATTGGCCATCGCTGCCTCTATCCTGTCTACAAAATTGATTACCACTTCCATTGCTATAAGTAAACTGGCCGTTAGTAAAGGCACAACTTTGGGAGGTATCAGAGCAGGGCGCAGGTACGCATGAGCCTCCGGAACAGTAAAAACCACTGTTACAGTTAACTTCGGCACACGGATCAGGGGAGTTGCTGTAAACGCCGGGAACATCATAGGCAGAAGCTGACTGGGTAATAAAAAAGATGCCTGAAAGTATTATAAATAATAAAAGCCAAAACAGACCCGGCAGTTTTAAAACATTCATAGACAATAAGGAGCAAAGCCCAGACAAAACTTGGTTACCGGTACCCCGGTAAAAGCCTCAATCAATTTTAATACCAGCCAGGCAAGGATGAGAAATAAAAATCCCAAAAGGGCCCAGGTGAGGGTAGAGTTGGCCGAGGAGATCGCCTTGGGTTCTCCTCCGGAGGTGAGATATTTAATACCTCCCACAACCAGCATTACAGTTAAAGCAATAACTGCCAAACCTACTGACAGGTTAATTAACCTTTGGATAAGTTCTTGAAGCTGCTGCAATCCTGCAGGTCCTGGTCCGGGCATACATTTAAGTTACTATAAAAATGATAGAGAATACAAGGAGGATTAAATTTATTTAAGAAACACACTGTCCTGTATTAGGATCAACATGTTGATTATTAGGACAACCACTCAATGTTGGGATATATTTAAGATCGAATACATTGATACTAAGTACCTGGCCAACAACTCTCACTATTAAGAAAGCAAGGGCTAAGATGGCTAAACCGATAAGGGCATTGGTGATACGACCCCGGGCTTTACCTACAGCTTCTTTGTCACCTCCGGAGGTAATCCATTGGAAGGCCCCAATAATAAGCATAAATAAGACGATTAAAGCTGCTGCTACAAAAACAATAATTAAAGCATTGGTTAACAGTTGACTGATAGAGGTAAAAGGATTAACCCCTTGACCTGGAGGGGTAATGGCAACATTTATTGCCGGACTAGGACTTTGAGCTAAAGTAATTACTGAATTTAAAAAGAAACCCCCAAATATTGTTCCTATTGCAGCAATCTTTTTCATCTTGCTTTAATAGTATGCAAAACCCAAAACACTTGTCAAGCAGTAGTTTCTGGCCTTACTCCAGTTTTTACCCGATACGTCATTACGTCATTCTGGACCCGCCTCTGGCGGGGATAGAATCAGATCCTATCAGTCGCTTTACTCCTTCCAGGATGACGATGAAAGTGGGGGATTTCAGGTAGTTTCAAAAAAATTTTTAACAAGGATATTTGCATATTATAGGATATTATGTTAAAATTATTTTCATGATAGAAACTGAAGTAGAAAAAGATCTAGTCTTAAATAATAAAAAGACGCCAGATCTTCAACTACCATCAAGACGAGGGAGAAGTAAATGGCAAAATTTGGCTTTAGCATTACCATTAGGCGCAGCCATTACCATTCCCGGATTTATGGCTTGGTTTCAGAGTGTTGAGGCAGCCGATCCAACCCCGACAACAACATCTAGTCCAAAACCTACAAACACCCAAACTTTGTTACCTGAAGCAGTGGCAACGGCTCATCAGCAGTTAATTGATGAACAAATAAACAGTGTAAAAGCTACTGCCGAAGCCGATCTTGCTGCTACTCGAGCGGCCAACAACCTTACCGCCACTGCTGTAGTTGAGGGAATAGTTGCAACCAGGGTTGCCAGAGCTACTGAGAAAATTGAAAAGCGACAAGCAGCTGAACAAACTGTAGTTGTTAAAGAAAGAATGGCTACGGCTACTGCTCGGGCAATAATTGTTGAGGAATCGCGTCAGGATAATACCTTGGGTTTACCGAATTGGTTATGGTGGACCATTCTTATTGGAGGCTCAGCAGCCTTTTTAGCCACACGTTGGTCAAGAACTCATATTTGGCAACCAATAAGAAATGGTTTAAGAAGGGCAAGGGATTTTATAATGGATACAGCCAGAAGAATTTGGTAAGTGGTATAAGTTATTTTTATCTCGCAAAGAATGTAAATCCGGTAATTTGTCCAATTAATCTAATAATAAGAAAAGCTAGAGCTAAAAGTACAATTCCAATAATTGCATAAGTAAGACGCCCCCGGGCTTTGCTAATTGCTTCTTTGTCACCTCCTGACATAATCCATTGGAGTGCACTAATAAGAACCATAAAAATAAAAACAATTCCGGCGGCGATATAAATTATTTGAATAACGTTAGTTAAAACTTGGCTGATTCCGGCGTTACCAAAGCCCAAATTTAGAACCTGAGGAGGAGGGACGATTCTTCCTAAAGTTTGACTGGTGTCATCTGCTGGCTGACAGGTCCACTTGGCACAACCCACACATTGATTGGGATTGGGTAGACAGGATAAACCTGCTTTACAATCAATAAGCTGGCCGTCTGAGGCAATAAGGGGTTTAGAATCTTCTGTTCTGCAGGGACTACCTTCGCTAATGTCATTGATAACAGCTTTCGTTGGGGAGGCTAAAGGAAAAAGTGTAATAGCAAATAGTACAAATAAAATAATGTATTTCATTTAGAAAATAGCAATTTTAAAACCAAAAATTTGGGGTATAAACTGCATAATTAAAAATAACATCATCAGTAGTAAAAAGCCAATGATGGAGTGGGTGATCATGTCGCGGGCAGATGCCACGGCGTTTTTATCACCCCCGGAGGTAAGGTATTTGAAGGCCCCAATGAGAAAGTAAAAAACCACTGCCACAGCCGCAATACTAAAGGCCGGGCCAATGAGCCCGCTTAAAATTTCCCCTAAGCTATTAAATTTTCCAAAAGCAAATTGATCTTTTAAGCTAACTTGTTGATTTAGCCCCGTTGCTGACAGAGGAATACATGATCCTGATCTACAGGTAAAACCGCTGCTACAACTTACATCAGCGCAGGGGTCAACATACGCTCCAGGAATATCGGCGGCTTTTGCAGGAGAAGATAACATTATAGTAGCGGCTATTATTGACACTGCTAATAATTGTCCTAAAAGGCAAATTTTTTTTAGTTTAGCTAAATTTAATATTTTGCTCATGGTGAGGTAACGGGTGTTACTGGCAATGCTGAGTTGGCTGGAACAAGTTGTTGAATATATTGGCTGATGGCAAAAGAGAGCATGATGATGATAAATCCCACAATGGCCCAAGTGATCCGGCTACGGGCTTTAGCTAAACCTTCTTTATTGCCTCCGGAAAAAATATACTGGAATACCCCCCAGGCAGCCCAGATAAACATCAAAAACCCGGCCACAATAAAGGCAATATCTAAAAGTTGGGAAACAATCGAACCAATGTTGGCCGAGGCCAGCTCTGGTTTTAACCCAAAGTTCTCACCGATATTATTGTATTCTGGTAGGCTAAGAGCAAGTTGTTTCATTTGCCAAATCCCGGTAGATTTAGTATATCAACCCCGATAATTTGCAACAATGTCACAGAAAGAATGATAAATAAAAGGCCGATGGCAGCCGAGGTAAAACGTTCCCTCCCGGCTTTTACTCCTTCGGGACTGCCTCCCGAGGTAATCATCTCGACGGCTCCAAAAATCATTAAAAGTAGAGCAACTCCTCCTCCGGCCCCGGCAATAAATTTGGAAACTCCTTTAACCAGCTCCACCGGATCCGTGGGTACACACCCAATAGCAGTTAAGACACCTGTACCACTTGCAACTTTTTGGCCAGTTGAAGGATTGCAAGTTTCTCCTCCAGCTGAAGTACAAGCATTACCGTTTGCGTCCTGACCATTGACGCAGCCTTGATATCCGCCTGCTCCGTTATTTCCTGCACCTCCTTTACTACCTCCCAATGTTGGATCTCCTCCAACTGTGATAGTTGTTGATCCGCAAATACTATTATTAGATTGATTTCTAAAGACAAGAGTATAGGTAGCTGAATTTTCAACATTGGGAATTTTGGCGTTAGAAAGAGAGTAGGTGGCTCCACAATTGTTTATGGTAGAGCAAGGGTAGGACCCCGAAGTTTGGTCATTCATATATACCTCATAATTACCTGGGCTGAAATTAGTCGCATTGTTTGCACCATTGACTAATGAAATATCTATTGAACTGCTGTTAGTTTTTGCTGCATTAGCAAAGGAGTTGTTGCCTTTGGTTATTTGAAGATCTAACTTGCATTGACTAGATCCACTAATACTGATACTTTTTTTAGCAAATGTTTGATTTAAAGAAGGAACGGTTACAGCTAGAGGGTTATTCGAGCCAGGTTCAAGATAGTTACTAGGAATTATAAAATTAAGTTTGTAATTATCTCCGTCCTTTTCCAGCTTGTCACTTGTTAATTCTAAAGATGATCCTGGGTTTTTTACAGCAAAACAATCTTGGCCGACAGGACATGTCACAGTAATCTGGTTGCTTTCAAAAAGAGATCCTCTTTGTTTGTTTAGTGTTACTTGATATTTATGGGCGATTATTGGGGAAAATGTCACTGTAATTTGAATTTGTTGGTTTGAATCGATTGAACCGCTATCGATAGAAGGATTACCCATTATTACTACTGGTCCAATAGCTGTTTGCGGTACCCATGAAAAAGAAATGACGGGACTGGATTGATTGTCTCCAACCGTAAATGTCCAAGGAGGTGCTGAGTTAATACCATTTATAGAGGGGTTGGAGGCTAGAATCTTTGGTAATACTGATTGATTAACACTATTTAAATCGTTACAGTTATTTAATTGTTTAATATCAGTAATGGTTATGTCATTTACTCCTGGCGGTTTAATTATTGGTTCTTTTGCCGAACACTTATTTCCCGCCGGCGGTTGCCAGAAATTAGGGCTCACTGTGGCGCAATTTTTATTCCCTAAAATTGTTTGTTGGGTTGAACCTGCCTGGACCGTGGCCTTAAAACACTGGCCGCTGTTGCCATTGGTAGTCATATCAAATAAAGGGTTTACATAGGCTAAATTTGCATTATCTACAGTGATGGTTCCAAGTGAACATGTGGTTGCGTAGATATTAAGAGGAAAAATAGCAGGGTATTGTAAGTCGAATTCGTTAGGGCCTGGTTTAGAAGGAGCTTGGATATTAAATACTATTGTTGATTCTCCCGGAGGAAGTATCGCTATATCTCCTCCGTTATTTCCAAACCATGTACCCCCGAAATTAATATGGAAAGTATCCTTGTAAAGATCGGGATGGTTGGCGGTATCAAAAGCTACAGTGATATTGAAAGACTGTGCAATCTTTGGGTTGCTATCGGGCAGTGCCACTGATATAACTGGCCCCTTGTCAGACTGACAAGGGGGGTAGTTTGTACTGGCGTTAGCTTTTTGGGTGGCAGGAAAAAAGAAAACAAAAAAGGAAGCGATAATTAATATACTTGCTCGAAAAAATTTAGAAGAGATAAGCATTATTTTCAGCTTAGCTTAAGACAAATTCCTTTGCAACCTTAAAATTAGGGTATAGAAAATAGTTCATAGTATATGGTTAATTTTAAGTTGCCACCCTTGGAAGCAGCAGACCAAAATAGGAAAAGCATGATTTAATAGACTTGATTGTGGCTGCCGATATCGTATAAGAGAACTCCGTCTTTAGTGGTTTGGTAGATAACTCGGATATCTCCGGTGATGGAAAAGGCACGGTAGGAAGATTTATTACCGATCAAAAGGTGGTCTTTTAGGAGTGGATCTTGAGGATTTTTTAGAAACAGTTCTAGTCTCTGTTTAAATTGGGCTATCAGTTTCGAGTTGGGTAATATCCTAGTTTGATAGTGTTTAAGAAAGTTTTTATGGTAACTTATTTTCATGGAGCTGCTTAAGCAGATCATTAGCATTTTTAGCTCGATAAATGTTACGCCCTTTCTTAAAATCCTTTGTAATTTTTTTGTAACGCTTATCAGACTGAGGGGAAAGATAAGTTACATCTTCCTGGAAGGAGAGATCAATTTTTCTATCAGCTAGTTTTTTCATAAATACCCGGAGAATTTCTTGAAGTGAAGAAAATCCATAGTCTTGAGCCGCTGCCTCAGCGCTGTTTTTTAAGTCTTTAGTTAATGGTACTTGTAGAATAGTTCTTTGCATATTGTTTTTACTACTACAATTGTAGTGTTTTTGTCATCAGTTGTCAATCTATCGAAGTAGAAGGGACATTATTTTCAGCTTAGCTTAAGACAAACTCCTTTGAAATCCTTTTTTATCTTTATCGAGTTGGGTAAGGAAAAGTAAAAAGGGTTATCAATTTATCAAACCAGGATTGTAGGGCTTAGAAAGGATGAGAATCAGCTGTTTCTTCCTTGATGATTGTAACTGAGCTTTGGAGGATTTCTTCTTTTTGGTTTTTCAGAAGCTGTTTTAAATGTTCGATAATATGATTTGGGGATAAATCCTTTAATCTGATGACAATTGTTGATACCTGATATTTTGGAAATTGGGTTAAGGAAAGGAAATCTTTATCCAGAGTTAAAATAGTTCGCTGCTCTTTTTGAGCAATTTTAATTAAATCTGTATCTTTAGCTGTAAGGATTTGTCTTTTTATGTCTGAGACATCATGGCCTGTCTTGGTAAGATAGATAACTATCGACTGTGGGATATTAACGTCGGCGAGAAATTTCATGAGCGACAATATGAGATTTATCAAAGATATAACTTTCTTCTTTAGAAACAACTTTAGCAGCATAATCTATTGCCGCTTGAATTTGTTCTGTTTTTAAAAAGGGGTATTCTTTAAGGATGCCTTTAATTTCCATGCCAGAAGAGAGCAGCTCTAAAACAGTTTCTACCGACATTCTGGTTCCGGCAATAACTGGTTTACCGTCTAAGATTTCTGGATTCTGAACTATAAGATTTTTCATAACCCTATCATACCATATTCTGACTGCTGAGTTTGTATGTCTTAAGTAAGAATTATTTTCAGCTTAGCTTAAGACAAAATCCTTTGCAATCTTAAAATTAGGGTATAGTTATTTCAGGTTGTCACCCTTGGGGTGGAAGGCTAAATTTTGGGAGGTTTTCTAAGCTTAAAAATGATATAATTACACAAATGTTAAAAAGGTCAGAAAAAGTTTTTGAATATGAGTTACCCATTAAAATCGAACCCCAAAAGGAGGGAGGGTTTGTGGTCACTTGCCCTCTTTGGTCCGACTGTTACGCTCAGGGTGATACTCTTGATGAGGCAGTGCTAGAAATTACCGGTGTTGCCCAGTCCTTGATTGAACTTTATAAAGAAGAAGGATTAAAAATTCCTTTAAAGCTACAAAAGACTAAAACTGTTAAAGATGTTCACCTTTCTGTTTCTATCCTTACTGCTGCATGAAATTTAAGCCTTTGAGCTATCGAGATGTTATCAAAAAAGCTCGGAAGGCAGGTTTTGTTTTCCGCAGGAGTACTAGTGGTAGTCATGAAATTTGGTGGAATGAAACCCAAAAGAAAACTTGTGTTATTCCTCACCATAGAGAGATTAAATCAGGAACTTTAAAAAATATTATTACCCAAATGGGAATCTCTGAAGACGAATTTGAGAAATTATACTTTTATGTCAGCTTAAGACAGTTTTAGGGTCAACTTACGGATCAAAAAATGTGCTAAAATTTTAAAGTATGTTTCCCCGAGTAACTGCCTTTTTAGGTGTTATTTTATTTTCATTATTAATTTTACTAATTGGCTCAGCCAAAGCCGATGAAATTGATGATTTGCAAAAGCAAATTGATGAGTTGAATAAAGCCCGGGAAATGTCCATTGCTGCTACCAAACCTTTGGAGGGCCAGCTTGATTCCCTGCAGCGCCAATTAGCCCAAATCCAATCCAAACTGCAAAATTTAACTTACACTATCACCCAAAAAGAAAAAGATTTGCAAATCAGGGAAGATAAACTGGTGTTGCAGCAAGCATTGCTTTCTTCCCGGGTCCGCTCTTATTATATCCGCTCGTATTTGACCTCGCCTCTTTTGGTAATCTTGTCTCAAACAGGTTCGGGGGATATTTTTCGGGATTTAACTTACCGCCAGGCAGCTACCAAGGAAGACCAGAGGGTCATCTCTTCAGTGACTGCCGATATGATGGATTTGTTAGTCCAAAAAGAAAAGCTGGAAAAAGACAAAGCCAGTCTGGCCCAGCTTCAGGTGCAGGTAGATAAAAACGCTACCTTTTTAAATGGGGAGATAAAAAAAGCCAAGGCTTACCAAGCTGATTTGTCGGGTAAAATTGCCGATTTGAGTGCCAAACAGCAGGCAATTTTAGCTGCCAAGTCGGGAAATTTTACTACCTCGGTGGGAGAGGTGCCTTTGGCCGATGACCCTAACTCCCGTCCGGACTATAATCCCGGTTTTTCCCCGGCCTTTGCTATGTTTTCCTTTGGGGCTTATACCCACCGCAACGGCATGAGCCAGTACGGAGCCAAGGGCAGGGCTGAGGCCGGACAGAGCGCGGAACAGATTTTACAAGCTTATTACCCGGGAGCAAGTTTGAATAAAAGTTATGGCGAGTCGGGGAGTATTAATGTCGACGGTTACGGCTCGATGTCCTTTGAGGATGCCTACCTGATTGGTATTTACGAAATGCCTTCTTCTTTTCCGATGGAGGCTTTAAAAGCCCAAGCAGTAGCTGCTCGGACTTATGCCGTCCGGTCCGGCGGGTCAATTTGTGCAACAGAGTCTTGTCAGGTTTTTAAGCCTGCTCCGGGGCGCAACGATAACTGGGTAAATGCCGTCAAAGCCACCCGCGGTTGGGTTTTGGAGGGCGGGTCTAATGCCCAATATTCTTCCACTACCGGAGGCTACGGTAACAACTCCGGTTGGGACACTAAATGCGGCTCTAAGGATTGCTGGCCTAACGATGCCTATGAAAAACTGGCCGGTTCCCCCTGGTTTTATAAAGGCTGGTACCGGGACCGCAATGGTAATTCCTGCGGCCGTTCGCACCCTTGGCTAAACCAGGAGGAGATGTCCGATATTTTAAACGTCTACCGGATTGACGGTAAATCCGGGGTGGACAACGGTAGGATTACTCCTGTCACTACTTCCTGTTGGGGTGGCAATCCTTATTCCTTGGCAGAGGCGCGAGATTTAGCAAATTCCGTTGGCGGCGGAGCTGTTACTTCCGATTTTAAATAAAGCAACACTTTTTCTACTAACGGTTCGACAGCGAATGTCTCTTTTTCCACTAACCAGGGGACAGTTACTATCTCCGGGAGTGACTTTCAAACAATCTTTAATTTACGGGCTCCGGGTTATATCTCCATTAAATCTCCTTTATTTAACATTGAGAAAAAGTGAACTCTTGCCCCTTTTGTGCTATGATCGCGGATAATGACACTCGGTTTTTTTCCGGCTATTTTTGATTGTCCCAGTAATATCCATTTTCTTGACCAAGAAGATAATGAGCATATCGAACTGATGGTACGCAAACACGGAATTACCAACTTTCCCTGGATCTTTAATACCTTGGTGATTGCTGTTTTGCCAGTTGCTTTATTTAAAATCGGAATACCATCAGGGCTGGTTAAAATATCTCCGCTACCTTTTAATTTATTAGTCTCCACAATTGTCTTATGGTATTTGCTGGTTTTGGCCTATGCCCTGGAAAAGTTTTTATACTGGTATTTTAATATTTATATTATTACTAACACCCACTTGATTGAGGTTAGTTTCGAAAATTTAATGAACCGTAACATTACCTCGGCTCGGCTGGATGACATCCAAAGTTCCAGCTCACAGATTGCCGGCATTGTAGGCTCGCTTTTTAATTTTGGGAATGTTGTAATTGAAACTGCGGCTGAAAAACAAAGGATTAATTTTTTATCTATTCCCAAGCCCGATTTTGTGGCTGAACGTATTGAGGATTTACAACAGGCCCAGGAAGGAGGAGGAAGCGATGTCTCTTGAGGGAAACCCCTTTATCTTTTCACTTTTTTCTACCCAGGGAATTTTACTCTTGGGGAAATTTGGTGTCCTAACTTTAATTATTTTTTATTTTATTTTTAGCTTAATTATTGTCCGCCAGGTAAAACTGATGACGGAGACTCTAATGACTGAAGTGACCCCGCTTTTGCGGGCTTTTGCTATTTTACATGCCGGGTTTGCCTTGGGGATTATAATTCTATTTATAGGTTACCTATTTTGAGCGGGAATATCGTATAACAAACTGTAAAGATGAGCGCTCGAAAGAACCTGTTTATTTTGATATGTTGAAAACAGCTAAAGTTGTTGGCCTCAATTCAGACACTCAGGCTGCCCTAGCGCTTATATCCTGCCCTCAAGCGCAAATAGAATTGCGTCTTTTCACTGTGGTTTATTGTGATTTAGAAGACGCTTTCTCCCGGATCCGTCAAGCCCTATTTGAAGCTGAAAGTGTTTTTTATGCTTCTTCCCAGTCTTTGTCTGCCCGGTTGTCGGAAACACTGGAAGCTATCAGACATTCATTGGACGATGCCCAGGATGCACAGGTAATTTTGGCGGCAACCGAAGAGGATGAATCAGGGACAGCCCTGTATCTTTTGGGCCAAGGAGCCGACTTGGAGGCTTACTTATTAAGAGGGGAGAAACGGACTGGCTTGGGTGATATGACCAACGAGCACCAGCTGATTTCCGGGATTTTGCAAAAGGGTGACCGGGTAATTTTATCTACCAAAAGTTTAACTGATTTTCTGGGTGACCATCTCCAAAAGGTGGTTAATCTACCTCTGGAAAATTTAGAAGATGAAATTGCCCTGTATTTACCCCAAGCCCAAATTTGTCCATTAGCAGCAATTTTTATTGAGGAGGAAAAACCTCAGGAAGAGGTTGTGGAGGAGGTCTTGCTCCCTCAAGAAAAAGCAGTCTCTTCCCACAGCTTTTCTTTGCCACCGGTGTTAAGTCGACAATCGCTAATTTCTTTACCGGGTAAGTTTATACCCCGTTCCCGTAAAACTTTTATGGTTTTAGCTATTGTCTTATTTATTCTTATCTCCGGGGGGATTATATTCAGTATAAAACACCAGCAGGGTGTCAAAACCCAAGACGACTTTACCAAATATTTCTTGGCGGCCCAGGACCAGTATCAAAAGGCGCAGTCTTTAAAGGATGCCGATACAAATACTTCCCTGCAAAGTTTTGTCCAAGCCCAGGATTTGCTGGCTCGGGCATTAAAAATAAATCCGCATGATTCCAAAGCTCTGGAGCTTCAAAAGCAGATAGATAATAGTTCCGGCGACATTCTTAAAATTTATCAGGTCAAGGATTTTCCTCTTTGGTTGGATACGGATTTGGTGAAAAAAGGTTTTGTCCCCCAAGACCTTTCGTTGTCCCATGGCAAATTGTTGGTCTTGGATACTAATCAGGGCACTTTGGTTAATATTGATTTGGCAACCAAATCTCCGGACATTTTAGCCGGCCAGGATAAGCTGGGTGAGGCGAAGATAGCTTCACTCAACGGTAGCACCGCCTGGGTTTTTTCCCAGGATAAAGGTTTACTGCGGATTGATACTACCGATAATACACTGACAACAGCTGTAAAACCTGACAGTGACTGGGGAAATATTGTGGATTTTGCCAGTCCCAACTGAACCTTCTATCTTTTGGATGAATTTAAAAACCAAATTTGGAAATATATGCCGATCACCGCGGGTTATGCCGATAAACGGGAATACTTAAGGCAGGATACCAAAGCCGATTTTGCGGGAGCCCGGCGGATGGAAATAGATTCTTCTATTTGGGTTTTAAAAAGAAATGAAATTATCAAATACACTCAAGGGGCACCGGACTTTTTCTCTTTAAGTGGTTTGGATAAACCAATTAAAGAGCCTAAAGCTCTGTTTGTCTCTGACCAAACGGATAATTTATATCTTTTAGACAGCGGTAATAACCGGCTGCTGGTTTTGGATAAAAAAGGTAATTATATAAGCCAGTACCAATCGGATCAGTTCGGTGAATTTTCTGATTTGGTAGTTGATGAGGCTGGGAAAAAGGCTTATTTTCTCTCCGGCAGTAAGATTTTTCAGATGGATCTGCGCTAAGTGCATTTAAAAACTTCATGTTATACGTTATTATCTACTCATGCGTATCGTAAATGAGCGCAGCTTTTGACCTAATATGAAGATTGTCAACAAAAAAGTTTTACATGAATATCATATTATAGAGTCCCTGGAAGCAGGGATTCAGCTTTTGGGGTCGGAGGTCAAATCCATCCGTTCCGGCCGGATTGAGTTGGGCCAGTCTTTTGCTAAAATCATGGGCGATGAGGCTTTTTTAATTAATGCCAATATTCCTCCTTACCAAAATGCCTCCATTAGAAATTACGACCCTGCCCGTACCCGGCGGCTGCTTTTGCACAAATCCCAAATTCAAAGTTTAATAGGCAAGCTTTCTTCCCAGCATCTGACTCTGGTTCCGGTAGCCATTTACGATAAACATAATCTGATTAAGGTTCAGTTGGGACTGGCAAAATCCAAAAAAGAGGTGGATAAAAGAAAAATAATCAAAGAACGGGATCACTTACGCCGCGTTGAGCAAGAACTAAGAGGAAAAGAATAAAGGGCTTGCCCTGAGCGAGTCTTCGATCCTGAGGTCCTCAGACCGAAGGGTAAAGCGAGTCGAATGGGTGGAGACGAGGGCAGTGAGCCCTGTGCGAATTTACAAAATAAAAACTTCTACAAGCTTAGCTAGTATATTTTTAAGTGTTGACCGTAACCTACTAGCAGGAAGTTCAACACTTGATTGAATTGTCTTTAAAAGCTGCGGATCAACCAACACCACAACTTTTGCAATCTGACTTTGTATTTACCCTAGGGATTGCGCCAGATGGACATTACCCCAAGATACCCTTATGCTGCAAGAGCGTATTGTGGTGTATTTAATACACCAAGCGCACATGCCTGCATTTGGGATGCAAGGTTTTTTGCCTTAGCATTTATTTTTTGAAACCATATTTAACGAATTAAGGTTTCCTTTTCGGCTTGCAGTTTTTAAAGTGCTGGTCCGTCGAATCTGTACGTCCCCGTGTGTTGTATTTTAGCAAAATTAAGGCGTAATATCAACTTTAGTGAAACTTTTAGATTTAATTTTCCCAAAATTTTGTGTTGGTTGCCATAAGTGGGGAACATACCTTTGCTCTTCTTGTATTAACCACATCACTCAAAATGAACTGATCTGTCCGATTTGTACCCGGCCGGCAATTGGTGGTGCTGTCCATCCTTTATGTAAAAGAAAGTGTGGTTTGGATGGTTTATGGAGTTTGGGTAGTTATCGGGGGGTGATGCAAAAAGCCATCAAAAAGTTAAAATACCGGTTTGTCACGGATTTGGCTGAGGTGCTAACTAATTTGATGATTGAATATTGGGCCCGCTATGAAGCCCAATTTTTAGAAGAGATAAAAAAGGATCGGGGGGAGGGTTGGGTCATTGTCCCGGTACCGCTTCACCCCAAAAGGCAAAAGTATCGTGGTTTTAACCAGTCGGCCCTTTTAGGACAACTGTTATCCAAAAAGTTAGGTTTAGGTTATCAGGACGTCTTAAAACGTCTTCGTTATACCAAACCCCAAGCCCAGCTTTCGGGAGCTGAAAGAAGAAAAAACCTTAAAAATGTCTTTGCTTTAGCTAATTCCTCTCTATCTTCAAATATTTTGTTAATTGATGATGTCTGGACTACCGGTTCAACTTTAAAAGAATGCTGCTATGTTTTAAAAAGAGGTGGAGCTAAAAAAGTTTGGGCAATAACTTTGGCGAGATAAAAAGAGTGATAGGCGGACCGTGTCCGCTGAAACCCGATCGAAGCCCTCCTTCGCCCTTTGGCTTCGGCGGGTGAAAGCGGAGGCGGTAGGATTCGAACCTACGGTGGGCTTTCACCCACATTGGTTTTCAAGACCAACCTGATAAACCACTCCAAGCACGCCTCCTCATTAGCCTGCTAAATTATAACCCTTTAGCCAACTTTTTTCCAAAAGATGTTCCTCGAAATGGCAGTTAGGACAAATTAATTCTAAATTATCCAAATTATTATTTTTTCGATTCCTGTCTTTGTGGTGAATTTGCAGAATCTCGATCTTTGAATACTCACATTTAGCACATTTATTTATCCGATTGTTAAGTAACCTTAATTTTAATCCTTTAAAAGAGACGACCTTATCTCTAGGCCTCCTACCTAAATACTTAATACCTGACCGATGTTTATTTGCACAAGCTCTACTACAAGTTTTCTTGTTAAAGTGCGCCATGATTGGTTTACTACAAACTAAACAAGGGTGCTCTCTTCTAACGGATTTTCCATAACAATTCATACTGCAAAACACATGCCCATGACTTTTTCTAACCTCGGATGGCTTTCTGTAAACGGGTTTATTACAAACCTGACAGCGAGTGTTGAGATGTCGAAGATAGGGCATGATTTAAATGTATCTCTTCGGGTTTTATTTGTAAAGATATATCTTGAGGATTAATGTGCGGGCTAAATGGGATAATTTTCGATTAACAAACTGGCTAGACGAATTAGATTATCCCGAGTTAATCCTATTGCAAACCCAACAAATGCTGGCTTTGCCTGCCTAATTATCTCACAAATTGGCAGTTGAAGTAAGGATCCTATTGTGGTAATATAATTACTATTGAGCTCTCTGTAAGTGAAAGCAGGCTTAATGCCTTGCGTGAGGAAACTCACCTAGCTTATAGGGGGCTTTATTTTTTATAACGGACTTATCTTTGTAATGTCAAACTTATTCTTCCGGTTATAAAAATTCTTGGGATATTTATCAGTATCATAAATATCTACCAAATAACTCACTTTGTCTTCAATAAATTTATAAAAGCGCATATCTCTTTTGATGTAAGCTCTTTGGATTGCCCAGTTCACATAATCAATAAGTTGTAAACAAGGTTCACCTGATGGACTTTGAGGATAGATACTGATTTTTGAATCAATTTTAACTTTCCATTTCTCCTCGAAACTTTTAACTGCCTTTTCTATCGCTTCCTCAAGCGGTTTTTGACGAAGCCTTGATCCCCTGACCGCAAAATAGATCTCATTTTGGGAAGATGTATGGAGTTTGTTCTGAAAAAGCTTGGCAACCAGGTCATCATAAAACTGACTTTCTTTCCGGTTATGTTTCTTCTTAAAGATATTCTCGATCTTTCTTGCCACAATTAGCTCTGCAGAAAAATTTAAATTAACAATAGCTTTGTATACTGCTTGTCTAACCTCAGCACAATCATCTTTAGCATGGAAAGAAACTAAACTTTTCTCTAGTGAGGGGATACCTCGCAAGTAAGCATCTTTTGCCAACTGATCCCTTAAGGTGGTTAATGCTTGGCGAATTGCTTTTGGATCTTCTGTTTTGATAAATCCCAAAATAAGAATTTTAGAAGTGCCTTCATTTCCTACAATCAGCCTACCATTTCTGTCATAGAAAGTAGGATCTCCTGACTCAGCAACAAAGAAATAGGTTATCTTCTCAATTTTCTTTTTCATTAACTTAAGAGTAAATCAATTCTAGCAGAGATTCAGAGTATAAAATAGCCAAGAAGAACCTCATCAGGCTTATCAACACAAGCGCAGACGTTGATAATAGTAGCCTACTTGAATTGATCTGCTAAAATTATTTAATCCCATATGTCTAAAAAGTTATCATTTAAACAAAAGTTAAGACTTGAAAGATTACAGAGAAAAGCTCTTCTTAAAAAACAGAAATCAGCTGCCCGACGCAAAAGTGGAGCCAATAAATTTTTTACCACTCAAAGTGGCTTAGTAATATCCCACCAGAATATTATGACCAGCCAACAATATCCCCTATTTGAATGCCAAATAAGTGATAATTGGCAAGAGACAGGATTAGCTTACATCTGGATTTCCAGAAAAACACCACTTTATATTATTGTAGCAGCTTATTTGGTGGATATCAGATGTTTAGGGTTAAAGGACGTACTTATCTCGGCGTTTAGATCAGAATCTGAATATAAACAATTTAAAAACACATCCATACAGTCTTACCAAAAAAGCTTTTTAACTATTGATTGCGATTTTGCACTAGCGAATAAAATCATCTACGGAGCGATAGATTATGCCCGGCAGTTTGGATTTGAGCCCCACAAAGATTTTCAACTGGCTCAATATATATTAGGACCCAAGATCATTTCAACTAAAAAGATTCAATTTGGTGGAGAGGACGACAAACCCGTCTTTATACCTGGCCCATATGATAATGTCAAAGAGATCGTTCAAAAACTTATTGATTCAGTAGGAGAAGATGGGTTTAATTACGTTGCGATCAATTAAATTATGCCACAGTTACCAAAACAGATTATGAATATGATAGAAAGCCTAAATGAAGATCAGCTACATACTCTATACCGGGTCGTTGCAGAACGGTTAAGCCTTGTCCACAAAGCCAGAGCCTTAGCTGCAATGAGAAGTTTTTATATTTTAGATAGGGTATCATTTACGCATAACGGGAAACGTTATGAAGGAGTAGTAACCAGACTAAACCAAAAGACAATTAAGGTTACTTTAGATGACGGAACCCGCTGGGGTGTTTCCTGACTTCTGGTAATTAGTACGTGAGTCCCAAATTCTGTAGTATTAGTTTGATTTCTTCTGGAATTGGTACTCTCCAAAGAATTTCCTCTCCACTGGCTGGATTTAAAACCCGGGCATCAGTAATC
>JAMDBX010000032.1 GCA_023487645.1 Patescibacteria group bacterium
TAAGTAACATTTCAGGTAAAATTCCTCAAGGCTTTCGAACAATTCTTTTTTGACCCCCAAACTGATCGTTGAAAATGCACAAATCCCCACTCTTTAAGTTTCTGTCGTAATAAATCTCTGGCCGGCCGTCTCTTTTCTGGAATATCAAAAATGATCAACCTCCATTTACCATCCCATTTCTCGCCAGGCATCTTTAAAGCTGCCATTAGCGCCTTATCTTTACCTCGCTCACTTAATCTATAAAGCAATTTCTCATCACTAACCAGCTCAATCAACCCTTTTTCTCTTAAACGTTTAAAAGCTTGCGCTAAAGATGTTTTCTTCAACGGATATTCCCAACCACTGCCATAAGCATAATAGCCTGGATTGTACATAAAATCTTCCAGTCTCACATAACCGTCCACGGATTTTTCCAGTGCAAATAAAATCAAATTTGTTAAACTCTTCTTAACTTTCATTAATTCATTATTATTACGATCGTAATAGTTTTGTCAATTACCTACTATCACATTAGCTATTATTGGAAAACTGTATAAAATGATATAAAATAAACTCCGTTTGCCGAAGTGGCTCAGTGGTAGAGCACGTTCTTGGTGATCGCTCAAATTGCCCATCCAAATAGTAATATCTGGATGAATTCCGAATAACGGTTAAAGATTTTTTTAAAAAAGATTCAGACCGTGGCGCTTAAAATGCGCCCGAACGACTGACAAGGAGGTCCTTTTTTTATAGAGAAAGGATCAAGATACAGTCTAGCCAAAAGCGAAGAACGGGGTCACGGGTTCGATTCCCGTCTTCGGCTCCATTATTACAATCTTAGCAAACAACCCGTTCGGGTCTTTGGTCTCACAAATCCTGAGAAGAAAATGAATCTCCCCGACTTAAAAGTCGGGGTATCTTCTTCTCTGTTTCGAGAAAAGAGAGATTCATCCCCGCCATTAAAATGGCAAGGTTTTCTCTCGCAGAGAATAAAAGAGGCTCAAGGGCGGGTATGTACTGTTGAATGCAGAAATACAAATGACGCAAACGCTTGCATAACTACTTGTTTGCAGAAATTCCAAAATCCTTCTCCTAAATAATCTCAAATTAAAAACTTTATCCTAAATATCTTTCAATTTCTTTGTTAAGTTGTTTAAATTTTTGTATTGGAAGTTAAAGACTACAACAGAGTTATTTACAGAGGGTTAGATCTGTCCCAACCTCATATAAATTATTATCATCCCCGCCATCACTTTTAGCTTTATCTGCGTATTTAGAGGATTCTATCTTAGTATCCAGTTCCCAATCCTTTCCATCAGAACAATAATGGTAATAGTAGGTTGCGGAATTGACCGGATCGACAGGTAGACCTTTTGGTGGATACTGTGGGTCTCGCACAGGCAGACTCATTCCTAATTTAGTAAAATTTACTTTAACCCAACCAGCCCCATCCAATGGGTTAGCTCCTGAGTCTATTGATTTACCTTCACAAGGTGGTGTTTGCCCGCTACACAACCAGCTGGCATCAGGAGACTCTTTTTGTGCATTTACCAACATCTCCTGTATATCAGCAAAGTCGGAAAAGCGTACAGCATCTCTAGCACGTTTTGTTAGCTCCAATGGGTTGATTGCTATTACTACAACAGCTGCCAAAACAGGAATCATAATTAAAAACAATACGGCAATCCCTGCTGATAAGAGTATCTTGACCCATAAGGGCCACTTCATCCAAAGAAACATAAGTAGGACTCCAAGAGGGAAAAAGAACAGCAATGCGAGCACTGTTACAACAGTCTTCCACTTTGGTACTGATTGATTTTTATTAACAGCCACTAAATTCAGTTAAAAATAATCTTGTAACAAAGTCAATAGCCATTTAATTTTTGAGCCTGAGTTGGCTATTTACAAAGCTTACGTATTAACATTACTATAGAATTAGATCGATAAGATTGAGACTATGGAAGACAAAAATTGGAGTATTTCTGAGCTTTATAGTAAGAGCTGGCAAATTATTAAAGATAATAAAATACTCTGGTTATTTGGTATGGCTGCTGTTGGTCTTAGTTCTGGAAGTTCACGAACAAATATTAAATCCGGGGATATCGACTCTATAAGGAAATTTTTCCAGAATAACGACCCCGGTACTACTTCAAATAAAATAACTCAAGTATTAGGAGCTTCAACTGATACTTTTGCAGAAACCATTAAAAACTTGTTCTTTGCAGTGCCTATATGGGTATATGTTTTGTTAGGCTTAGGCATATTGCTACTAATTCTGGCAAATATTATCTTAGGCATCATTTATCAAGCCTGGGCAAATGGAGCATTAATAGCTGGCGTGAATGCAGGAGCAGTTAGTCAGAAACCTACTATTAGCCAGAGTTCAAATAATGCTTTCCCAGCCATTAAAGGACTTATCTGGTTAAATATAATTCCTACCCTAATATTCTTTTTAATTACAGCTGTAGTATTAGTTATTCTTATTCTGGGAATTGTTTTACTTCCTTCTTTCTCCAAAGCTATACCGATTATATTAACAGTCATAGCTGTGATTGGAGCTTTTATTGGCTGGCTTCTACTCACCTTAACTCAAATTTGGGCTAGTAGAAGGGTGGTAATAGATGGAAAACCTGGCAAACAATCTTTTCTTACTTCTTTTAAATTAGCCAAAGGAAGATTTTGGAAGATGTTAGGATTAGGAATTGTTAATATATTAATATCACTAGCGGTCGGTTTTATTATTGCGTTTCCGTTACTAATAGCCGGAGGAATAACAATATTTAGCGTTTTGTTTTCCAAATCAAATTCATCTTTACTAGGCTTTGCAATTTTGAGCGTTATAGTCACCGCATTAATTTATATTTTTATCAGTCCTATTTTATTTGGCATTTTAAACTCATTTAAAGCAACTGTTTGGACGCTAGCTTACAACAAAATTAAGGGAGAATATGACGAATAATCAGCCAGCTGCAGGTTTCTTTCTGAGATTCCTTGCCTATTTTAACGAGAAGTTAATATTTCTTCTTTTAGCTTCTTTATATTTATGGAATGTATCAAAAAATAGTACGCTGAACAATGTTTATCAAGGTATAGTAATTTTACTGGTAATTATAGTTTTTTACTTCCTACTTGGTATGGTGTATACCGTCCTGTTTACTCATTATTTTGGAGGTGATATAGGGAAATTACTTGGCGGTTTAAGAGTTAGGGATCTATCCGGTAATAAATTGACTTTTAACAAAGTCCTTTTTAGACAACTACTATCTTATAAATTTTCCTGGTTAGTATTTGGGTTAGGATTCCTATCAATTCTGAAAGACCCTAATAAACAAGCATGGCATGATAAAACAGTTGATTCTAATGTTTTTAAAGTACAACCACTCCTACCACTAGCCTTATTAGTCTTCCTTTTGACTCTTGGTGGCAGTGGATATTTTTTAAAATCAAGTTTCGATAACTTTCTTAACAGTCCTGTCAAACAAGAAGTATTAGGGTTAGTTGCAGCTTTTCAAGAACAAAGTAAAAATAATCAAAAAACCAGTGACCAAAAGATTTCAAAGCAAATTCAAGATCAACAACTTCAGGTTTACGACTTAATGAAAGCTAACAAAATAGATGAGGCTCTCAAAGAAGCTCAGCTAATGTTAATAAATTCTAAAACTACAAGCGAAAAATCTATATCTACCCAAGTGATAGGAGAGGTTTATGCTTCTAAATTGGATCATCCAACTGCAAAAACATACTTTACTGATGCTTTGAAGCTAGACCAAAACTTACCAGGGGCATATATTGGGTTAGCTGCTGCAAATATTCGAGAGAAAGACTTCCAACAAGCTATAGCTAACGCCCAAAAGGCAATAGACCTTGCACCAAGCAGAAGTGATTATTACTATTTGCTTGGTTTAGCTTATTATGGAGCAAAAGATAAAGATAAAGCCATTCAAAATATTGAAAAAGCAATTCAGGGAAACCCTAATGTTGAGGAATATAAAAAGACTTTAGAGGATATTAAAAATTCAACATCTCAAACCACTACCAATCAGACTCAAACTAAAACAACTGCTCCAGCTCAACCTACTGGTCCAGGATATACACAAGCTGATATTAAATCATGGCAGGATGAACTTTCGTATATTAACCAAGATTTGAGCAATATCCCAAAGTTTTTAGGCAATTCATCTTATGACCAAGGCAAGTTAAACCAAATGTCTACTCTGTTGGATCAGAGAAAAGCTATAGCCAATCAAATCTATACCAAAATGGTTAATAACCAAACTTTAACGACTCAAGACGAGCAAGCAATGAATACTTATGACCAACTTACATCTCAATATGCTTCTCTTGCTAATCAAGTCTTTCCACGCCAATAAAATAATCACTTGTAAACAGCCAACAATTATAAACTCGCAAACGAATTTACTGCCAAATGACCTTTCAAGAGGCTTAATTGAAAAGCTAGTAATTTAGCCTCCTCAGAGTTATCGTTAAAGAGGTTTTGGAGTCCGACTCTAATACCGACTCCCGCTCCAATATTCCCCTTTTTTATTCAAATTTTTAGCACCTCAGGAGCATTCACAACTCTTTCCGGAATGGTGGTATTTAGCTCCAAATGATAAACCCCGGAAGGGATCAACCCACAGCCGCCATATTTTTTCATCACCCGAAGTTGTGCCAATACATCTTCTCCTGAGTGTCTTTTTGGCAAATCCTGCCAAAAATCGAAGCCACCGACCGATTTAAGTTTTTGGGTATCAAAAAGAGTACAGCCACCCACCCAAGCTATTTTGTATTTTTTCTGATTGGGCCATCTTATTTTCAACTTCTCTTCTAAATGATAAATATTGGCAGCATTATGCAGAACAAACCGCTGCCATTTTTTCCCTCCGGGAGCAATTTTCTCCGGCTCAACTTTCCCTTCCCAAAATTCCATCCTTTGCTGTGAGGGCCTCGCATCCTCCTTATAACTTAAACCAATCACCGCCCTGCCTACAAACCCGCAATTTTCTTCTTCAATCGCCGAAACCATCCCTTCTAAAACAAACGACTCTAAAATCAAATCGTCATCCAAAAATAACGTATATTTTGTTTTAGATTTTTCAAAAAGGCACGCCCTTTGATGAGCCATTCCTAAACAAGGCGAGTTTTTAAAAATTTTAAGATCGATAAATTTAGTGGCAAAAATCCTCTTGAGGGCTTGAATTTCCCCCTCTTTTTTTAAATCAAACTTTTCTGATTGATCAGAAACATAAATATTAAAATCTTTATATGTTTGATAAAGCAAACTGGTTAAAACTGCGGTTAATGCCGTTAACCTGTTATAGGTGGGAATTAAAACAGTAACTTTTTTCAAATGGAATCCTCCGCCAGCATTCTTTTGCAAGCCTTACAAATTTCCTCAGGTGTAGGAGCAGGAATACATTCTTTAGGAAAAGTATATTTTAAAATTTCATTTTTACTCTTTAGTTTTTGGGGATAATCAAAAAATAAAATCTCATTTTTCACCATCCAAGGAGTATGCTCAGGATTAGTTCTGGCGTATAGAACTACCACCGGCGTATTAACCGCAGCCGCAATATGGACCGGCCCGGTATTATTGGAAAGAAGCAACGGGCTGACTGATAAAAGTCCTATCAACTCTGAAAGATCGAGCTGGCCAACTAAAGAAAAAGCCGACGGATTTTGTTGCAAAATTATATCCGCCAATTTACCCTCCTGTTCTATTCCGGTTATCACCACCTGTATTCCCAACCTGTTAGTAATCAGTTTTGTGCTCTTGGCAAAAAGTTCAACCGGAAACCTTCTCTTTGGCTCGCTTGACCCGGGATGAACTATCATCCAAGGCTTGTAAAGATCAGCTCCGGCTTCTTCCAATTTTTTTATCGCCCGGTAAACACCAATTTTCGGCACTTTCAGTGAAAGGTTAGGGTTTTTTGTTTTTGCACCAATTGCCTCAACCAACTTCAGCTGCCGTTTTACTCCATGGGTTACCCCGGAAAATGGCTCCGGGTCCGGGTACCAGTCCGTCAAAAGCTTATGCGGGTTTTCCCGGCAATATGACAGCCTTCTGGGAATCCCGGTCAAATAGGCAATCATCGCGGCGGGCAACGGGTTTTGGCTGAAATTGGTAAAAATAATACTTAAATCAAATTGCCTTTTTTTAATCTTGGGGAGAAGATTTAGTAAATCCAAGTTGCTACTTTCTTTTTCTGACTTAATCCAAGGCGCGGTAAAAACCAATGTTTGGTCAACCTCGGGGATAAACCGAGCGATAGAAGCACCCATTTCCGAAGTTAACAGAGTTAACTTAACACCGGAAAAACTTTCCTTAAGAGCCCGCAATGCTGGACTGGTCATCAAAACATCCCCTAAATTATCAAGTCTTATACAAAGAATATTCTTAATGTCATACATAGGTTTGGGTATAAGGGGTAGGCGGCTTAGGATTATCCCTACTTTTAACCTTCTTGATAATCTTGGTGGTAGAACGGTCATAAACAATCGGGATAATCTTCACCATGCCTCCATAACCTTCCACCACCGGAGTTTCCGGCAGACTCTCCCGGCTGTAATCCCCGCCTTTGACATAAATATCGGGTTTAATAAGCTTAATCAAATCAATAGGAGTATCTTGGGCAAAAGATACCACCAAATCAACGCTAACCAAGGCTGATAACACTGCCATGCGGTCAGAAAGCGCATTAACCGGCCGATCTGACCCCTTCAGCCGCCTCACACTCCCATCAGAGTTAACACCTACAATCAAAACATCTCCCAATCTTTTGGCCTCGGATAAGTAAGCAGTATGCCCGACATGCAGAATGTCAAAACAACCATTGGTAAAAACAATCTTTTTATTCTGCTCCCTTACCCCGCTGATGAATTTTTTTAGGTCAGATAAATTAGCAGCTGTATTTTGATCAAAAGACAGAGATTGCCTCAGTTGTGCCAGAAAACAAGGAGTTGTTCCAGGCTGCTCTAATACCAAAGAGGTAGCCTGAGAACAAATCCGGGCAGCCTGGGCAGTGGTGGCACCCGCTGATAAGGATAATGCTAAAGCAGCAGTGAAAGTATCCCCAGCCCCGGAAGCGTTCTTGTGATCACGAAGCCGGGAACGAGTCCTTATCGAAAGTCCTCCTCGGCCAAAAAACATGGCCCCATCCACATCCAGCGTCACGGCCGCACTCTCTGCGCCGGTAATTGTTAGCAACTGATCCTTTTTTGACCAAATTTGCCTAATCCTGTTTTCTCCTATTTCCTTTTTTTGCATTCCTAACAACTCTATTGTCTCCTGGTAATTCGGCTTTACGGCCGTGGCTTTGACTTTGGCAAACTGTTTAAGACAACCGGAGTCTGCTATTAATACTCGCGGATTTTTCTGCTGCAGTTTAGCCAACTCCTTGATAATTCTTTTTGTCATCACCCCTTTGTTGTAATCTGAAACAATCACGGCATCAAACTGAGTGTATATTTGCGCCAGTTTTTTTATGAATTTTTTTTGGGTCTTTTTTTCCAGTCCATCCCGGCTGCCGGAATCAATTCTGACTACCATCTGAAAGTCCGAATTTACTCTCTGTTTAACTAAGGTCGTCCGCCTTCCATCCTTTAAAACCCATTCAGTATTAACCTTAAAAGACTTTAATTTTTCTAATAAGGCTTTCCCCTCCTGATCACTGCCGATAACTGTCAGAAGATAAACTTCTGCCCCCATCGTGGCTACATTTACTGCCGTATTTGCTGCTCCGCCCGGAGTTTGGGTAACCTGCCGGCAGTCAACTACCGGCACCGGCGCCTCCCGGCAGACTCGGGATGATTCGCCTTTTAAAAACACATCTAAAATTGCATCACCAATTACCAGCACTTTTAATTTGGGAAATTTGTCTAAAAATTTTATGTAATCACTCATTTTTAATAATAAAATTTGCTGCATCTAAAAGATCACTGGCTTTATATTCAGGAGTCCTAAACTTTCCAGTCAGCCATTCTGTTTCATGACCGTTATCCACCAAAATACTGCGGCAGCCGGCCCGGTTGCCCGTTTCAATATCATTCAAAATATCCCCGACTACCCAGCAATTTTTTAAATCAAGGTTAAATTTTTCCCGGGCCTTTTTAAGCATTCCGGTCTTAGGTTTCCGACAGCTACAAACCTTGGCATATGTTTTTATTAACCCTTGGGGAAGATGCGGACAAAAATAAAAACCATCTATGTTAACCCCAGATGATTCCAATAACTTTTCTATTGTTTTAAAGGCTTTATTTAAAGCCGGAAGCATAAAATAGCCTCTGGCCAAACCGGATTGGTTTGAGAAAATAAATATTTTAAAGCCGTTTTTTTGCATAATTTTTAGCCCTTCACAAGCCCCCGGTGTTAACCGAATCAATTTTGGATTAACATTGTAAGGAACGTTCTCAATCAAAGTGCCATCCTTGTCTAAAAAAACCGCTTTGTTTTTCATACCATGAGAATAATAGAGGGAAGTAAAAACAGCTCTTGAATATTGTAAGAACTAATTAAGAACTCAACAAATTCTCCGCCGCCTCAATCACTTCCTTCACCTCCACCTCTGCCACAAATGAGGTTTCGTGTTTGCAGTTGGTCTTTTTTTGATTAAAAGGAAAAGACGCGCGGTTTTCATTGCAAAAAGGACAATTTACCATCCAGGAACTCAAACAAACACTTTTTTCCCTAAAGGGCAAAGCAGCCATTATTAAATTACTGCACCAGTAAATCCCCACTGTTTTACGTCCTAAAGCATCAGCCAAATGCAGCAAGCCGGTATCATTAGAGATAACAATTTCCGAAAGCGAAAGTAATCCGGCCAGGCCGTTGATGGAAAGCTTGTTATAAAAATTGTCAGCCGAATGTTCCATTTGATCTATTACTGTTCTTACTATATCTTCTTCGTTTCCGCTACCGGTAACCACAATCCTAAACCCTAAGGAGGCAAAATAATCTCCCACCACTGCGAATCTTTCCACCGGCCACCTTCTTCTGACATCCATCGCCCCGGGATGTAGAATTATCAACTTCTGATTATTTCCTCCTAAAGCTTCCTTAGTTTCACCAATATCTTCTATCGTAGCCTCGAGCCGGGGCATAATTTTGGCAGTTTTTACACCCGCCAGCGAAACTACTTCCAACCACCTCAAATATTCATTTTGGTAATATTGATAAGAAATGGTCCTATTTAACGGCAGCGCATCGGAAGTTTGTGTGCCAATAGTCAGCTTAGCCCCTAAATTAAGCAAAAAAGGATTGGAATGACGGCCACCACCGTGCATCTGAATGGCTAAATCAAACTTTTCTTTCTGCATTTTGGCAAAAAACTTTTCCAGCTGATGGGAATCATTTATATAAAATTCCTTCATCCCAACTCCGGCAACCGGAGGAATTACGATCACCCGGTTAACCGGGCTTTTTCTTTTTGACAAAAAGGTTTGATGCCAAACCTTGCCTAAATAAATTATTTCAGCTTTCGGAAAAGTCTCTTTCAAAGCAGACAAGGCAGGCAAGGCAAAAATAAAATCGCCTAAACCGCTCGCCCGCAAAATAGCTATTTTTTTAAATTTATCCATTAAGCAGCTAAGGATAATATCTTACTGACGGAGTATAAATTTTGATTAAAGTTTTGGTAATAGTTTGTTAAACTTCTAGGGGGTTTCTACCTCCACCTGGATATGTTTTACCTGCGGCACTTCCCTTTTGATATCTTTCTTAATCCGGTCCATTATCCCTTCAATCTCCCTGGTGGTTAAATTACTTTTTAGATTCACCTCCGCGTTAACCAATAGTTTTTCCGAACCGATATGCAAAGTTTTCAAACCTAACACCGATTTAACCTCTGGTTGCAATAAAGTGGCCTTTCTGATTTTAATTTCAGTTTCCAAAGAGGCGCTTTGACCAATAATCAACTCTTTGATAGTTATCAGCAAAATCACCCCGAAAACCATCAACAGACCGCCGATGGCAATAGCCCCTAAGCCGTCAAACAGCAAGTCGCCGGTAATTTGATAAAACATCAAAGCCGCAAAACCAAAAATTGAGGCCAAAGTCCCCATTAAATCCAACACAAAGGTAGTTTTTGTCTCAATCAAAGAGGAACGGGTAAAAACTTTTCCAATCTGCCTCATATTTCTGCCTCTCAATAATCTCCTGGCGCTTAAAGATAAAGCATATCCATTAGTTAAGGTAGTCACGCCCAGTACGATAAAGGCCAGATAGATATTATTAACAGTGAGCGGATTAAGTAGTCTTTGCCAGCCAAAATAGATTGACAAAGTCGAGGTGACGCCTAAAATCAACAAACTGGAAAGCATGGTCCAAAAATATATCTCCTGGCCATACCCAAAAGGGTGTTTCTTGTCTGAAGGCCTCCTGGACCTGATCAGACCAATCAATAAAAATCCTGAAGCTGCCAAATCTGCCAACCCTTCCAAAACCTGGGCCACCATTACTACGCTTCCGGAAAGCATCGCCACGGCAAAACTGGTCAACACATCAAGCAAATCAACCAAAAAGGAGGTAATAACGACTTTAGTAACAGAGGGGGCAGTCTGCATATTTGCTAGTATATGATACCAGAAATTTTAAATTATGCCGCAATGTCCCCGTAAATATCCGACACTAACTCCTCTCTAAGGGTGGTCTCATGCCTTTGTTAATATGTGGCCTGTGATAATGATATCTGTCTAAGAACTGGTTAACAACTAGGGTAAGTTGAGGT
>JAMDBX010000038.1:0-7548 GCA_023487645.1 Patescibacteria group bacterium
AACAACCGGCTGGCTAAAGAGCTGACCTTTTCCAAGCCATAGTGGTCCTGATCGAGCACAGTTTTAGCTTTTTTCAAGTCAACCTTGGTGTCATCTTTTTTGCTCCATGGCAAATCGCCTACCCATTCTAAATAAGTACGAAGGTAAGGTGTTTCCGGACTAAAATCAGGCATTTTCTTAAGTCTGTCAAGTTCTGTCAAAACCCTTTTGCTTGCCTCTTCCGGCAGCTTAGCAGCCAGGATTTTTTTCTTCAGATCACCAAACTCTTTTTCCTCTTCCGACACTCCCAGTTCTTTTTCAATCGCCTTCAGCCTTTCCCTTAGAAAGAAGTCCTTCTGGGCTTTTTCCACATCCTGCTCTAAACTTTGCTGGATCTTTTGTTCGGCCTGGGCAATGGTCAGCTCTTTAGCCAGCCGGTTGTTTAGTTTCTGCAGTCTTTTTTTAATATCGGTCTCCTCTAAAATCTCCAATTTCTCGGGGAAGTCCAGCCTTAGGGCAGAAGCGATCATATCGGAAATTTTGTCAGGGGCAATATATTCTTTTTGCGCTTCTTCAATAATACCCATTGGCACTGCTCCATGCAGCTTAATCAGCTTAGTGAATTCATCAAAGGCAGAGCGTGACAAAGCCTCAAGCTCTGTCACCCCGTTGGCATGGGCTTCCTTAATCTCAACTACTTCGGCCATTGCCATTCCCTCTTCCGAGTAATCGTCTTTGATCCTAACCCGGTTTAATCCCTCTAAAACCACCCCCATTAAACCGGCCGCAATCAGGCCCTGGGAAGCCACCTTAGCCAAAACCCCTATCTTGCTCTTTTTGTCATCTTGCCGGAAAACTAGTACCAGCTGGCTGTCTTTTTCCAGGGCGTGATTTATGGCTTTGGTCATGGACTCGTCTTCAATCATCAGAGGCACTCTTTCACCCGGGAAAATGACCACTTTATCTAAAACCAGTGCGGCATAAGTTTTTTCCTGTCTGTCGAAAAACATCTGGAGATCACCATACCTTATTTGGATTAGAATTGGGCTAAATTTCTGTAAAAATTAAGCCAGAGGATTATTTTTGAAAAAGATGTTTTTCTCTGGATTCTTGTCTTTGCCACTTTGGTGACTGGCGGGTGGCCATTTCTATTTTATGGGCGGCTATTTCAGCTTTTTTCTTGGCTTTCTCTACATCAGGATCTGTGGCTAACACTATACCCATCCTTCTGTTTATGTGTGCCTCATTTTTACCAAACAGCAATACTGTTACCCCTTCCTCATTTAAGGCATTCCATAGATTGCCATAGCCTGGGTCAAAGCCTGCCGTGGGCGCCAAAATCACATGAGAAGCAGCCGGAGTAATAATGGGCACTACGTCAAATCCCAAACGCTCTTTTGTTGGAATAGGCAAACCGGTAATAGCCCTAACATGCAAGGCAGCCTCTGAAAAACCTAATTGGTGGGAAGCAAAAGTAACCATGCCGGTGTCATGCGGCCTTGGACTACACTCATTGGCCCAAACATAATCTCCCTTAACAAACAATTCACAGCCAAACACCCCTACTCCTCCTAAAGCATCAGTCACTTTCCTAGCTATTTGATAAACCTTTTTTTCAGCTTCTTCACTGATCTCTGCCAATTGCCAACTTGAGTGGTAATCCCCTCCTCTGGTTTGATACTGGCCGACCGGATGGCAAAATGAAGTTTTAATTTTGCCGCCTTCGAAATGTCTGATCACCAGTTCAGTCACCTCCAAATCAAAATCAATGTTTTTCTCTACAATTAATTTGTCAGCCGAGCCGCGGGCATCTGCATGAGCTTTTTCGAAGGCCCTTTCAATGTCCTTTTCACTGCTGACTTTACTGGAACCACTGCCGGAAGAATCCTGGATAGCCTTAACCCAGCAAGGGAAACCTGCTTTTTTGCAGGCCTTTTTAAGCTCTGCCAGTGATGAGGCATAATAATACTCTGAAACAGGTACGCCTGTTTTGACAATCATCTCCCGAACTCTTTCCCTCTGCATGGCGGTGTAGGTGGCCTTGGCATTGGGAATCACGTTAAAGCCTTCTTTCTCCAGTTCAAATAATAAATCCAAATTAATGGCCTCAATTTCCGGTACAATATAGTCAGGTTTTTCCTTCTCTACAACTGATCTTAAAAAGGCCGGGTCTTTTAAGTTGCCGGTGTAGGCCCGATGTGCTATCTGCTGGGCCGGCGCTCCCTGATAGCGGTCAACGGCGATAGTAAAAAAGCCCAGTCTCATGGCTTCAATCACCACTTCCTTGCCTAATTCCCCTGAACCAAGCATCATAATCTTGGTAGCCTTGGCAGATAAAGGTGAGAAGAGGATATTACGTTTCATGAAAAACCAATGATAATAGGTCTTATAAAAATTAGCAACAGTTATCAACAAGGGTTAATATCTCAATTTGAATGCAAATCCATTTTCGTCTCTTCCCTTTAATAGCTGGGTATTTCAAATCAGGGAGGAAATAGAAAAGTCAGAACTTTGCTTAGTCCCCTGTTGTCTAAAACCTCTGTTTTTATAGTTACTCAACTTAAAATATTAGCCTATTACCGCTGTACGTACATCGGCTTCAAAAGCCTGACGCGCAGCTGGTGCTATCTTTGCTTCAAAAGAATTAAGTAGAGCTGTTACTCCAAGAACTCTTTCGTCATGATTACCACTTTCAAGAGCTGTAACAACTGCTTCAGCGAACACTTTTCTTTGTTCAACTCGCTCTTCAAGGGTGCTTGGACAACCATGTGCATAGTTTAAGTATGCTTCACCCAGAGTTTCACCATATTTAGTTATTACATTCTGTCTTAAAGCTGCAGCTTCTCGTTCTCTTGAAGCTCGCATACGTTCCATATCTTCGAGTCTTGCCATAATGACACCTCCTCTCTGGGCAAATATTTTTTGTAAATTAACCGCCAACTCTTTACTTGATCAAGATAATACACTAAATTACATTTACACGCTACCTGGTATAATTTGCAGGCCATTATGAAGCTTGTTTCTTTTAATGTCGCCCTTTTCGAAACAAATAATGAGGAGCTGTACGAATTTATACTCGGACAAAAACCCGATCTCCTCTGTCTCCAGGAAGTTGCAGACAAAATAGATCCCCATGTGAATCCTGCTTATATTTCCAAAGGTTTTATAGATAGAGCCACTCAAAATTTGAGATACTCATTCTTTGGCCCGAATTGGGAAATCCACGATTTTCATCAAAAGAATTTCCATAAAAAAGAAAGTTTTGATTTTGAATTTGGAGGCTTCTTGCAATCTGGGAACTATATAAAAAGCAAGTTTAGAATGCTCAAAAAGTCAAATGTATTCATTAAATATAAACGTATTAAATTTACAGATTGGCAAACTTGGCCACAAAAACAACCCAAGGCGGTTCAGATAGTAGATATTCAGCTGCCTAACTTGAAGAAATTAAGGATTCTAAACTATCACGGTATCTGGACCAAGGAGAAAATCGGCAATAAAGAAACTTTGGCAGCTTGCAAAAAAATTAATGATCTGGCAAAGGAAGTTGATTATCCAGTTATTATAGTAGGAGACTTTAATCTCTTTCCTGATACAAAGTCTATGAGAGTGTTCAAAACTTTTATCAGTCTAGTGGATAAATATAATATCCAGACCACCAGACCAAAAAGCAATGAATTAAGCCATCTTGAGAGAAATGTTGTGGATTATATTTTGGTAAGTAAAGGGATTAAGGTAAACTCTTTTGAGGTATTGGACACTGATATTTCCGATCACCTTCCTCTAATTTTAGATTTTGAAGCTTAAAGGTGGAGACTAAGGTTTGGGACAGACAATGTTGTCAATTTTCCACTGGTTTTCTTCCATTCTTAAACTAACAGAAATCTGTTGGGTCTGTGCTCCAAAAGATTCATTGATTAAAACTTGACCGGTATCTCCTTTTTCTGAAACATTACCTATTTGGAGATCGGAAGGCAAACTTTGGCCGCAGACAATTGGATCAGCTCCTGCTTTGGCTACCCCTCCTGCATCAATATTCTTAGGAAAAGCTGGAGTTGTTAAACCGGTGTTATTTTGGCAATAGACACTAACCTCCCCCATTGCCTGTTGAGGAGGATTTTTCAGACATTCCTGGTATTTTTGATAAAACCTGGAAACAATTTCCCCTATTTGGGAAGGAGAAACTGAAGCAGTTTGGCTAGGAGTAACATTTTTACTGGAGGAAAAAATATAATAGCCTGCACCTGCCAAAATAAAGATCACTGCAATAATTATTCCCCTACTGATCTTCATGTTAAGTCAGTTTAGCATAAATCAAGAATTTGGCTCATTAATGATATCTTTACCAGTCAGTATTTTCCGATAGATATGTTTTCTAATTTTGTGCCTTTTTATAGTTGTTTTTATTTTGGCTTTATCCGTAGTTAATCCTTTGGATTCAAATCAATAGTTACCGTTGATGTCTCATTATTTTTGACCTCTATAGAAGTTATGGAAAAGTTGGGTTGACCAAATCTTTTGGGATAGGCAGCAGGATCGTTGTTGAAAAAAATGTAGGCAGTCCCTATTGGAACCTTTGTAAACATTCCAACCCCCTTATTATTTGTTCCGACAAAACAGGCTTTTTCTGGTACTACGAACTCACCGGGCTTTGCACCCGGATAATTAGCAATTGGCGGTTTTTTAACGGAGAGATTAACAGTGAGGTCTGAAACCGGTTGGCTGTTTTGAGTAATAGTTACCTCCACCTTTCCAAACCCCGAAGTATGACTGTTTAATTGATCACACCAGAGAGTAAACGGATTTGAGGTAATCGGATTTGGCAAGGTGGGCATAAGACCCCAAAACTGGCCGGCAATAATCATGATAATTGTTCCCAGGATAAATCCCACTATGAATTTCTTCATTGATTCTTAAGTTCCAGTGTTTTTTCGACTAATTGCCCTTGTAAAATCATTACTTGTTCAGTGGGCGGATGACCAAACTGCTTAGGGTAGGCATTCTCGTTAAAAAAGATAAACATTTGTCCGGTAGGTACTGTCTCAAACGAGACCGTACCGTTTTTATCCGTTTTTTGCATGCAGCGGATCGGGCCCGGATGACTACTCAAATCCACCTCCAAATCTCCTATCGGTTTTCCATTACCTGTGATAGTCACTTTCAAATTGCCAAAAGCAGATGCACCGGTAACCAGATCCTTGCAACTTTTAACATCTTTATCAGCTATCTGATTGGATGGCTGGTTTCGCTCGTTTTGGTTTTTAAGAAGACCCAAAAATTTTTCCGGATTTTGAAAATAGCCAAACTTAATATAGCCAAAAATTGTATTAAACAAAATTCCTAAGATAAGTGCTGTTATTAGACCTGAAAGAAAGTTTTTCATGAACTCTCTTTTTATTTTAGCAAAAAAAGGACTGTGTCAACCAAGCCTTGAGTCAGACGGAAGTTCAAGCTTTGGTTAATAACCCCGCAGGCATTCTTAATTTGTCAGATAACAAACTACAGAAAACCGTGGCTTGTGCTGCTATTATTTAAGCTTTTTAGCAAATTCTTTGGCAAAATTTGATTATAAATATAATAGACCTTCGTATAACCCCACCCCAACATACAAACCGAATACGGCAATCCAGTAATCATCCCGCCATGTTTTCGTGATTAACAAAACCAAATGTGAGAAACCTACTACAAATGTTGCTTTGAAAAAGGTAAACGAAACAAGAGATATTGCCGACATCAAATACGCCCCTAATAAAATAATCGGTAATAAAAAATATGCCCAGCTCAATCTAATTTCCTTGTGCCCAATACTGTGTGTCGCATTCACACCAAACATCCATAAATAAAGACCACTGATTACCAATAAATCGATCTTGCCAAACCCTAAAATAAAAGGAATTATAAAATAAACAGGGGCACTAATAATTTCATAATCACCCTTCCCGTACTTATTTTCCAGGATATCGTCAAGTTTATAAACGAAATAATTATAAGGGAAGGTTAAAAATAAAAAGACTAATAAGTTCCAATTGTGTGATATTGAGGCGCCGACAACGTATGGAATTAAAACGAAAAACCACTGTTCAGGCCTACTCTGGACGAGTACATTTTTGCCTTCCCTTTCCTTATTCAGAAGGACATATTTAAATTTTTCGAGATTAATTTTCATTTTTTATACTGCCGTTTTATATGCTAATCTTCCTATTTGGCTCCGTATTCCTAGTCTTAATCTGACTGGCGCTTTAGATTTCATTTATTTGGACGAATGTAGAAATTTCCTGGAAAGAAGCATAACCGCTTGTCCGAAAAGGAATGAATACGTTGCTATTTCAACCAATGATATAAGTGCAAAACGCAGAGGATATTCCGTAAAAAATACCGTGTGTTCAATAAGTCCGCCTGATGCAGCAACATACCCGACTAAAAATATAATAGAACCGATAATCAACCCGCCTTTGAATTGATGCTGCTTTTTTATCCAACCAATGATCGGCAGAAACGCCAACGCATATAGCGCACCACGGAGTATTTGTGCCGGAAACATTAACTTCCAGACTAATGGATCATGAGGATTTCTCAGATATGAAATTGCTGCGGGTGATGGGGGATAAAAATCAAAAACACCCAAGGCATTTGAAATAATTCCTGCAAAAAAATAGGTAACAATGTGAGAAATGATGAATATTATAAAATAGATGAAAAGATCTTTTGCTTTCATTCAATGATTATGCCACATTGAAATAAAATATATAAGTAAAAAGCTTACGTTGTGATACTAATTTACTTGCTCGAGCATCGTAACACAAATATAACCACAACTTTAGCTTGTATTATCAAGGCTTTTTCTGACTTTAGGCTTGTAGCTCAAATCAGAGAGGAAATAGAACAACTAGATCACTTTTTAGAAAAATCTACGAGTTTATAACCATTCTCAAACGTAACTTTCGGTTTATCTTCAAGATTTGAAAAATATGGTTCTCCGTTTATTTCAAATGATGTATGGGTGGACCAAATCTTAATGAATACACTGTTTGATGGTTTTACGTCCCCAATATCTATATTTTTATCAAATTTACCAGTAGCACTCTGGGTAGCTTCGTTTTGTGTGAGTTCATAATAACCGTCAAACGGAACAAAGAGGGCAAGGTTTTCGACTTTCATCGTACCCTTATTTTCAATTGAAAAAGTCCAAAAACCACGAATGTACTGCAGATTTGAAATAGCACTATTTATCTGAAGATGATTCAAATAATTATATAAGACAAAACTTGTTGAATTATTACCGTTACTAAGCTTGTCAATTTCCGGTGCAATTTTCTCTAATGCATCAGGGTCGACACTATCCGAATAATTTTTATATGAACTAAAAAGTTCAGAGGGTGCTTCAAATGATTGATAGCTCCCTTTTACATTAAGAAGTGTTTGTGTTTTTAACTTCCAATTTTCATAATAATTTTGACCAAATAATGTTAAGGGGATAGTTATCACTGCGACCATCAATTCAAAGGCGGGTTGATTATCGGTTCTATTATATTTTTAGTCGGGTATGTTGCTGCATCAGGCGGACTTATT
>JAMDBX010000038.1:7558-10616 GCA_023487645.1 Patescibacteria group bacterium
GATGTTTTTAACTTCCAATTTTCATAATAATTTTGACCAAATAATGTTAAGTGGATAGTTATCACTGCGACCATCAATCCCACAATCAACGGATTGTGACTAAGACCCAACACTTTAGACGATGTTTTTACCATTATGTAAGGCTGCACTTTGGTATATTAAGTGCCAACTGGCTCCTCGGCGTGGACTCGGACCACGAACCTCGTCCTTACAGAATTCCCTTTGTTACCAAAAGGTCTGGACTATCTTATTCCGCCAGAGGCGGATCGGGTATATAGTCTCTACACATTTATCCGACTTTCGTCGAGATTTTAGCTCGGGATTATCCTTTTCCAGGACTTCCCCGAATTAGCCCGATTTTACATTCCGTATTACTACGGAGCGCTGCCTACTAGACAGGGACTCGCTCTACCATTGAGCTACCGAGGAATATATTAATGTACAATTGAGAATTTACAATGTATAAAAATACACTTGCTACTCTCCAAAGTGGATTTTATCAAATTAGGAGTTTACTTACTACCCTCTTTGGATTTTTTGACTATGGCAGTCAGAATTTTTATAACTTCTACGACTTCTTTTAACAGAAGCGTGAGTTTTTCTGGAGGAACTAACCCTGTTTCAGAAATAATTTTGAGCCAGTACTCTGTTTCCCTGGCCTCCTTCAAAGCTACAGTTATACTATAGATAAACTCCCGTTTTGAACCTGAATTTTGTGCTTCTTCAGTGTTAGCCCCAATACTGGTTCCACACCTGATCAGTTGATTTCCAATAGCAAAACCGGCACCATTTCTTGGTAATGACATCACTAATTTCACTATTCGGACACCGAGGTTGAAAGTCCTCTCTCTGATATCAAAGACCTTGCCTTGGAATTTTGAATTGTACATTCTACATTTTTCATTGTACATTATCCTTAGGGGGTGATATTTTTGTACAAACAAATGGTTCGATACTTTAGAAGCCATGTTATGTTCAATTCAACTGTCCATTTCCTAATTGGCCTGGGAGTCGGCATACTAATTACTTATCCTTTGATTGGTGCTCACCCAGTCCGCTGGGGAATTATTTTCCTGGCCATAGGGATTTTAGGCCACCTATATCCTTTAATGTTGAAAAAGTAGTTTACTCTCCGCCTGAATTATCCACTGGAGCAGGGTTCTCCTCTGCCGCGGCCGGAGCTGCCGGTGCTTGCGGTGTTTGATTTTGAACTTGCTGGGCAGCTTTCTGCCACTCCTCTAGATCCTTTTCGCTAACTCCCGGCACGGCACCTGTTGGAGTAATTATCTGGCCCGGCTTGGCTTCCTTGACCGGAGACGGTACCTGGATATTCACCCCGGAATAGGCATAATCTGCTTCTGACACGGTACCGTCTTTAACTTCTTCACGGGTCTTCCTAAGCATGTACTGATTATTGTCAAAGAAAATATATTCGGTAATATCTGTCATGTCAGGACTGATTACCTGGTACTTGAAGCACTGCAAAGAACCGCAAGCTTCCATGCCAATCTTTTTATAGGTGGTTTTATCCTCCTCAACCGTATCCTTCACATCTACCTCATCTTTGATCTTGGTGTTCTCTTCTTTTTGCTTGGGAGCCACCTGCTTCCACCATTTATTGTCCGAATAATCCTTGGTATAGGTAGTATCGCCAATAGTAATGACATTGTAATTTTCCTTGGCGTTTTCCGAAGTGACCATATGGAATTTGTCATCACCGGAAAGCTCCAGCAAATTTTCCATTTTAGGCTGGGACTTAGCGGTAGTAGTGGATTTGATGGAATAGGTTTTTAAGTCTTTGAAATTATTTATAAACTTGCAAAGATCAGGATCGTTATATTTGCAATTGGGGTTTAAGCCAATTCCTCCGGGCAAACCAGGAACACTCCCTCCTCCCCCTTTACCGAGTACAAAATATCCTCCCACTGCTGCTACTAAAGCAACAACAGCAATAATTACAATCGGAGCAAAACCTGACTGACTTTTGGGCATTAATATTATTGTTAGGCCAAAGATAGAAAATTGTCAACTACTCAAGATAATCGCGGAGTTTCTTAGCTCTGGTAGGATGTTTTAATTTTCTAATAGCTTTGGCTTCTATCTGCCTGATTCTTTCCCGAGTTACCCCAAATTCCTTGCCCACTTCCTCCAAAGTCCGTTGTTTGCCATCCTCCAGCCCAAACCTCAACTGGAGCACTCTCTTTTCCCGCGGTGACAGAGAATCCAACACTTCGTCTAAATGAATCTTTAATAACTCCCTGGTAGCTTGTTCATCAGGCTGCAGGCCCTGGTCGGCAATAAAATCTCCCAAATGGGAATCTTCCTCATCCCCTACCGGAGTTTCCAAAGAAGTCGGTTCCTGGGAGACTTTAATAATCTCTCTGGCTTTTGAAGCATCAATATCCAAAGCTTTGGCCACCTCCTCTGGGGTAGGTTCTCTGCCTAATTCCTGCATCAGTCTTCTTTGAGTCCTGTTAAATCTGTTAATTGTTTCCACCATATGAACCGGAATCCTGATGGTCCTGGCCTGATCGGCAATGGCCCTGGTGATAGCCTGCCTGATCCACCAGGTGGCATAGGTTGAGAACTTATACCCTCTTCTCCAGTCATATTTATCAACTGCCCTCATCAAGCCAATGTTGCCTTCTTCAATTAAATCCAGTAAAGACATGCCCCTGCCGACATATTTTTTGGCAATGGACACTACCAGCCTTAAGTTAGCACTGATCAGCTTATCGCGGGCGCGCTTTTCATCCTTTTCAGCCCTTTTAGCCAGATCTATTTCTTCAGCCGCAGTTAAAAGCGGGATTTTGCCAATATCTCTTAAATACTGCCTGACCGGATCAGTCACCGAACCTTCTTCCAAAGTGGTCAAAAGCTCCAGCTCTTTCTCAAGTTCTGTGGCTACTTTACCATTTGATTCAAGTTCTTCGGAAGTAGTCTCAAAAACATCAATTTCATTCTCAATTAAATCAATATAGAATTGATCTAGCTGTTCAATATTGTCTTCAGGCTTGGGGAAAACTTGTAAAATTTCCTCCTGGGTGACAAAACCCCG
>JAMDBX010000051.1 GCA_023487645.1 Patescibacteria group bacterium
GAACGTGAACCGTTTATCGAATGGATCATAGTGTAAATTTATTATTACATATTTACGTTAATTTGTAAAATATTAGTTACAGATATAATAGTTATAATCATCCTCGCCAGACACGATATGCTTCGATCCATTTGTATCCTTTAACCTTTTTAGGGTCAATTTCAAGATCCAGGAGATTAACGGTATGTTTTTTACCTTTTCGTTTACATACTGCAGTTACTTCATCCCCTCGTATGTCAATCCCAATGACTTCAACCTCTTCACTCACAATATTTGCAAAGAATGGAAACTCCACCTTATCCTCTATGGTGCAAGCAAAACCATTGATTTCTTCATACTCACCATAACAATCAATAGTTGCTTCCTCGATCAACTCTTCAAGTTCTTCATAAGTCAAAATCTTCTTTAGCATAGCTACCTTCTAACGGATATTCCAGTTGTTATTTCAAATGTATCATCCACATAATCTGTTATCATATTATCAAGCTTCTTTAAGTACTGCCTAACCTCTTCAAATAACTCATCTTGTTCGTTTTTGTCATGTATATCGGTTTTTATCAGGTTTAAGTATGCTTCTAGGTGTTTACAAGCCATTTCATCAAAATTATCAGGACCTCCTCCAAATTCATTTAGATATTCAATAAAACCTCTATAAGCAAGTTGCTCAAGTTTTAACAATACTGAAATTGGCACTTGAGCCTTTTTAGCTTTACTTATAATTTCATTTGCCCTTTTACCACTTGGAGTTCCTGGGATTCCTTTTTTGTATATTTTTCCAATTGTTTCCCTTTCCATTTCATTAATTAGCCCTTCTGTATCTGCTTCTATCCCTAATCTACTTTCTAAAAATAGCCTTATATCTTTAGAATAGTTATAGAGGTCATGAATGAGCTTATTTTGTTGCTCTTCTGACAACTCATGAAACAGTGTAATAATATCATTAACTTTAGCCATATCTTCGCCTCTGTCTTTTGAAAAAACACTCATTATCTTTAAACCACTGACGATAAGCCTCAATCCACTCGCTACCATCTACCTGTTTTGGATCATAAACTAATTTTAAAATATCTGCTGTGTATTTTTTATTACCTCTTTTGTAAATGGCTACAAGTTTATCATTTTTAACATCAACTTCCAGAACCTCTACCTGTTTTCCACTAATATTGGCATTAAAAGGAAAAATCAACTCATTATCCATAGTAGCCTGGAATCCCCACACCTCTTCATATGGGCCAAAGCAATCTACCGTTGCTTCATCTATTAGAGATTCTAAGTTTTTATTATTTATCATAATAAGGCCTATTATTTCACTTCTTATTCGTACTCAGTAAATAAAAAGTTTTATATCTACACTTCAAATAATCATGGAAGGCTTCATTTGTTATCATTATAAATTACTATTGATTTAAGTGTAACGAACTAATAAGTTAGCGATCTGAAAATTAATACCATGTGGTTACCGATTGTTATAAACGAAAACTTATAGGCAATTTATAGCTAAAAATTGCCGTTCTATTTTGATTACTTTCTATATAGCAAAACTTGCCCTCTATGCGGTACTAAAATATCGAATTTGGATTGTTATGTCAGCCTAATCACTTATTAAGGTGACAACGTTTATATTTTTTGCCTGAGCCACAATGGCAAGGATCATTTCTACCTAGTTTGGAATGGTTGGCTGCCTCAAGTGGGGTATTGCTACCTCCGGAAGGATTTTTAGTAAAAATTTGTCCGTCCCTTTCTATGGTCACCTTTGTTGTTGTACCTTCTTTTTCTAAAACTGTGGCCAAAGGCATTCCTGCCGCCTCTTCTTTGAGTTCTTCTACCTCTGTTGTGACACCGGTTTCAATGACCGGATGCCTTTCCTCAATCAGCTGAGTTTGTCCAACCTCAATGGGAGCCTGGCCTTGGATTGAGACCTTGTAAATTCGATGGACAACCTCATAATCAATGTTGGCCATGAGCTTACTAAATAAATCAAAACCTTCCTTTTTATATTCAATCAAAGGATCCCTTTGGCCATATCCCCGAAGTCCGATCCCTGCCCGAAGATCATCCATAGTATCGAGATGTTCGATCCACAATGTATCAATGGTAGTTAAGTAGACAAAAATTTCCATTTGCCGGGCAATTTCCAGACCGATTTGTTTTTCCCTTTCCTCGTAAACATCCCGAGCCACCTTGCTTAAAAATTGAGTGATATCTTCTGTTGAGGAAAGTAGGTTTACCTGTTTGGCCAATTCTTTTTGGGAGTTGGGGTCAAAATTAATGATGTTGGCAAATTCCTCAATAATTTTTGGGGCATCGACTCCCTCCATTGTATTGATGGTGATAATGTTGGTAATTTCATTATCAACTTTTTCTAAAATATCATTTTTTAAGTTCTTATCAGGTTCTTTGGTATTGGCTGCTGCCTCCAAAATTTGTTTTCTGACTCCGTAAATAATCTGCCGTTGCTGATTCATCACGTCATCATATTCAACCGTAGTTTTGCGGATATCAAAGTTGTGGCCTTCCACTTTTTTCTGGGCTGATTCGATGGCACGGGAAACCATGCCGTGTTCGATCGGAGCATCCTCAGGCATTTTTAGAAAATCCATGACTTTAGATACCTGTTCCCCGCCAAAAATCCTCATTAAATCATCTTCCAGGGAAACAAAAAATCGGGAAGTGCCTGAATCACCCTGCCTTCCGGACCGACCCCGTAACTGGTTATCAATCCTTCGTGACTCGTGCCTTTCCGTGCCTATAACATACAGTCCGTCAAGTTTATCTACGCCTTTACCCAACTTAATATCCACTCCCCGGCCGGCCATGTTGGTGGCCACAGTTACCGCCCCTTTTTCTCCGGCCTTGGAGATAATTTCCGCTTCTTTTTCATGGTTTTTAGCATTTAGTAGGGCATGGGAGATACCTTTTCTTTTTAAAAGCTCGGAGAGAAACTCATTTTTTTCAATTGAGGTGGTGCCTACCAGAACAGGCTGTCCTTTTTTATGCAACTCCTCCACTAAATTGGCAACGGCGGTGTATTTAGCCTTTTGGGTTTTATAAATAATATCGGAAAGGTCTTGGCGGACCATCGGCTGGTTGGTGGGGATAATCACCACGTCTAATTTGTAGATTTTATGGAATTCCTCCGCTTCGGTAGCGGCAGTACCGGTCATCCCCCCCAGTTTTTTATACATTCTAAAATAGTTTTGAAAAGAAATTGTGGCTAAAGTTTGGGATTCCTGCTGGATTTGCACTCCTTCTTTGGCTTCAATGGCTTGATGTAACCCTTCGGAATAACGCCTTCCGGGCATAAGTCTGCCGGTGAACTCGTCAACAATGATAACTTCATCATTTTTTACCACATAATCACGGTCTTTGTGAAACAGGGCTCTGGCTTTTAAGGCTTGTTCTAAGTGATGAAGAGTGGAAAAATCTTTTTCATATAAGTTATCTACTCCAAGAAGTTTCTCAATTTTAGTAACACCGTGGTCTGTTAAGTGGGCACTGCGTTGTTTTTCATCAATAGCATAATCCGTATCAGCTGAAAGTTTTTCAATTAATTTGGCAAAATCATAATACTTTTCCGTCGGTTCCTGGGCTGGACGGGAGATGATCAGCGGTGTTCGGGCCTCATCAATTAAAATGGAATCAACTTCATCTACAATAGCATATTGGTGCCCCCGTTGGGCTTGGTCGGAGAGGGAAAAGACCATGTTGTCCCGCAGGTAATCAAAACCGAATTCATTATTCGTGCCATAAGTGATATCGGCCAGATAAGCTTCTTTGCGGCTGACAGGCTTGAGATGTTTTAATCTTTCGTCAGCATGGTCTGTATTTTTATATTGGGTGTCGTAAACAAAAGCCTTTTCGTGAATAATCGCCCCGCAAGTTGTTCCCAATGCTTGATAAATTGGTCCCATCCAACCGGCGTCACGCATCGCCAAGTAGTCATTGACTGTCACCAAATGAACGCCTTCGCCATTTAAGGTATTTAGAAACAGGGCCGGGACTGCCGAAAGGGTTTTACCTTCACCGGTTTTTTGCTCGGAAATTTTTCCTTGATGTAAGACGATAGCAGCCATCAGCTGGACATCAAACATCCTCATCCCCAAAGTCCTGACTGCCGCTTCCCGGACTGCAGCATAAGCGTCAGGGAGAAGCTCGTCTAAGCTTTGACCTTTTTGATAAAGGGCTTTAAACTCTACAGATTTCCCTACTAGCTGTTTATCCGTTAATTTTTGATATTTTTTCTCCAACGCATTAATTTGCTCAACTATTTTTGAAAGACGATTTAATTCTTTTTGGTTGGAGTCAACGATTTTGTTTAGAAAATTAAACATTTAAATATCTCCTTTATAAGTTACGAACTTAGACATTATACCTAAATAGAAAGCGTTTGTATATTTTAAAGTATATTTTAAAGTATATTTTAAAGCTTGACATCTTTACCCGGTTTTCTATACACTAACGATAGTTAAAAGTACTGCCCATGGATCAAAATAACAATAATTCTTCCGGCTTTAGTGCAAACCCTGACCCTAACACTTTACCCTCCACTCCTGCTGTAGATAATCCTCCCCAAGTGCAGGGAGATGCGGCGGTAGCTACTTCGACCTGGCCTTCGATCCAAAATCCAACTCCTTTAGCTGGTGATCTAGGCGGTGTCCAAGCAAACCAGGCACCGATGACTGGTGTACCAAATTTTGACAACCCCAAACCGGAAACCTCTTTTAGTCCGGATAGTGCGGGTTTAGGCCAGCAACCATCTTTTGGCTCGGCTCCAGCTCCTAGTTGGTCTCCCCAGCCAGAACCTACAACCCCAGATTTTTCTTCGGCTAACCAGCCTCCAGCGGATCAGGGAGTGGATCAACCTGTTTTGGATGCTGCGCCGGCACCGGTACCAACTTTTACTCCACCGGATCAAGACAATGCGGGTTTGCAGCCGAATAATTTTGGAACCGATACGGCTTTAAATTCTAGTAATGCCTCTTTTTCTTCACAGTCTGGTAACGGTGCGCCGGAGGCAGCGCCAACCGATCTAAGTCATCTAGTAGACACATCATCTGCTCAAGCTGAAGTTTCCTCGGCTATGCCCCAGCCCGAATCGTTGGTGGTTCCTCCGGTTTCATCTGCGTCTCAGGCAACAGAAGCAAATCCGGTAGTGGTAGGAGGTAAAGCCCCGGGTTTTCCTAAATGGTTGTTCTTATTGGGAGGGATAATAATCTTGGGGGTTATTGCCGCTTCAGCCTATTTTATTTTAGGAGTAGGTAAATCTTCCCTTCCTTTTGGATTGTCATCCCAGACTCCAGTACCAACCCCGACAGATCAATCATCTGCAGCGGGAACCCAGCCCAGAGCCTTTGTTCCGGATAATTCCAATATAGCTGTTACTCCTACTGTCCCGGTTACTTTAGGAACGATCCAGGGAGGTACTTCTTCCGGTGTTAATCCTTTAATTACAACAGTGCCATCTTCTTCATCAGGCTCTTCAGCTTTAGAATTAATTAAACTTCGCCAGCAAGGGCAATAATCTACTCTTTAATTTCTATTTCCCTCTGGCTTTCAGATAACGTCTTAAATTTTATGCGGACGGCATGGGCAGGAAGAAGTTTATCTATTTTTTCTGCCCATTCTATTAAAACAATATTGTGAGGATTATTGAAAATTTCTGTGAGTCCTAACTCTTCAATTTTGTTAACCTGTTCTAGCCGGTAGAGGTCGATATGGTAGAGTTTTCCCTGGGGATGATGGGGAAGAGAATGTTCCCTAATCAGGGTAAAAGTGGGGGAAATTAAGCGTTCTTTTATTCCCAGTTCCTGGCCAAAGCCCTGGACAAAAGTAGTTTTGCCGGCGCCAAGCGGGCCAAAGAGGGCAAAAATTCCTCCTTTGGCGTATTTTTTAGCTAAATCCCGAGCAATTTTTTGGGTGTCCTCGGCTGAGTTCGTTTGGTATACCATGAAGCAATATTAACGCTTTTTATAGTAATAAAAAAGACAGCTTGTACCTACTAAAAATATAACTACCCCGATTATCGACAGGAAATTCGGTTTTTCTTCATTTTTTATTTTTGGTTGTTGATTATTTTTAATAGAAACTCCGGCTACAGAGGAGGAACTAGCCAGTAAGTCTTGGGGAATTTTAATCTTAGTACCAGAAGAGGGTGTACTTTGGTCAATCTTTTTTAAAGCTGGGCTGATTGGTTCTGTTGGAGAAATGGTTGGGGTAGGAGAGTTGGTGGGAGAAGGACGGTCATCTTCAATATGAATATTGAAAATATTACCCCAGGTAGGACCTGACCCATTATCCGAATAGTATCCTACTTTGAAAATGTAATCACCACTTCCCATAAACCCGGAATCATCCTGATCGGGCATAACCTCAAGGCTACCATTCCAACTACCTAAAGAATCAGTCATGAAAGGAAATTGTGAGGAATAGGTTTGGCCGTTTTTAATCCAGGTACCGGAAACCTTGGTTTTCCCAAAATAGTTAGTAAAGCCTGTTTTTAAAAAGGCTCCTTTTAGGTAGTAACGGCTATTTCTATCCCAACCGTGGATTTGAATATTAGCAGTAAATGATTGTGAAGAATTAATTGATGAGGGAACAGAGGAGATAGAAAAATCAGGTTGGGTTTTAGTAGGTGAGGGGGTGGGAAAATCTGTCGGTGTGGGGGAAGGTAACAATGGAGACTGTTGGTCGGTTGGTGAAACGTCGACAAAAGTGGGATTGGGATTGCCTTTAGAAGATTGATCGATGATAGTCCAGTTGCCTCCGTCAGGAATTCGGACAAAAGACTTATCCATCCCTGGGTCATTTGTATAAGTATAACTATCAATTACAGTTTTATTAGAATCTTTTAAATAAACACTGTCGCCGGAGTTATTTAATCTGTTAGTAACTTCCAAGACCACAAAACCATGAGGTGGAATATTTCCGGTTAAATTTTTGATATCCGAAGTACTATCAGCAATGCCCCAATTGGTTAAATCCAGGGTACTGTCTCCGGCATTATAGATTTCTATCCAGTCTGCGCCTGCTGACGGATGGGGAAGGATCTCGTTAAGCAGAAGGTTATTGGCCAGGGAGAGGGTAGGATTTATAAAAAAAGTTATAAAACACAACAGAGCGGATAAGATAATTTTAGGCATTTCTTATCTAGTTATATACACATCGTATTTGAAAATGCAAAAATTAATTTATGGGTTAAAGATGACATAAATTTTTTGTTATACTGGTTAGATGAAGTACTATAAATCCCGTTTGCAAACGTCTTTAACTATTATCTTGGCAGTCATCCTGCTGGGTATAGGTTATCTATATTTTTCCTATGCCAGAATTTATAACTACATTGGGGAGAAAAATTTTCTGCCGCCAACCGCTCCACGTACCTATCTGCTTGGCAATAAAAACAGTAAAGAAATAATTAGATATGTAGCCTTAGGGGACAGTTTGACTGCCGGAGTGGGCAGTACTGATGACCAACAAACTCTGCCTTTTTTGATTGGTCAAAAACTGTTAAAGGGAAAAGGGGAAGTGTTGATAGTGAACTTAGGACAACCCGGAGCTACAAGTCTGAATGTTTTGCATGATCAACTACCTAAAGCTATTGGGGAAAGTCCGGATGTGGTGACTTTACTTATTGGAATAAATGATGTCCATAATTTAGTCTCATTGAAAGATTTTCAAACTAATTATCAACAAATAATAAATGAGTTAACTCAAAAAACTCACGCCAAAGTGATAGCTATTAATCTTCCTTATTTAGGGTCCGATGTGTTAGTATATCCTCCTTATAACTTTTTGTTGGATTTTCGGACCAGGCAATTTAATACAATTATTAGCCAAATTGCCCGGGAAAAATCTGTAAGCTATGTTGATCTGTATACAAAAACCAAAGATCTTTTCCGGAAAAATCCCCGGCTTTATTCAGGGGATCAGTTCCACCCCTCAGATGAAGGTTATAAAATTTGGGGAGATCTAATTGATGCAAATTAATGTCGCCAATCCTCAACTACAAACTGATATTTTTGCCATCCTTCTTTTTTTAACCTTAATTTTGTCTGCCAGAAAATTTACCAAATCTTCTTTTTTTCCCGTTTCTGTTACTGATGAGCTAAAAGGTTTGGCTATTTTAGCCGTTATTTTTTCCCATATTGGTTATTTTTTGTCCACAAATACAAGCTTTTTATTTCCTTTATCTATTTCTGCCGGAGTAGGAGTTAATCTTTTTCTTTTTTTATCAGGATTTGGTCTAACAATTTCCTCGTTAAAAAATAAATTGCCAATCATCAATTTTTACAAAAAAAGGTTATGGCGTTTATACCTGCCATTATGGATAGTGGTGACTGTTTTATTTATTTTGGACAAAATATTACTCAATATAAATTATTCTGGTAATACCATTGTTCAGACTTATCTCGGTTGGTTCCCTCATGCGGACCTTTATCGGGATGCAGATTCTCCTCTTTGGTATTTTTCCGCGATTGTTTTTTATTACCTGATTTTTCCGTTTCTCTTTTGGAGAAAATGGCCTTATCTGTCACCTCTTTTGGTTTTTTTGAGCGGCTTTTTACTGCTTCAATTTAGTCTGCCTGTTAGCGGTGGAGTTTATGGCCTTTATACCCTCCATACTCTAGCGTTTCCTTTGGGGATGTTGTTTGCAGTAGTTTACAACCATTACGAAAACAGTTTGAATTGGGGGAAAACAGGTTGGAATAAACGAGTTGTCAAATATCCTTTACTTTTATTTTTGATACTTTTATTTATCTATACCTCGTTTAATTCCGGAGTTGGCCAGGGACGGGTGATGGAGCAGGGAATCAGTATTGTAACTATGTTATGTGCGATTTTTATCTTTCTGATCAAGGATGTTCGTTTTCTTTTTTTAAGTTTCTTGGGAAAATATTCTTATGAAATTTATTTAATCCATTGGCCGATACTTTATCGTTACGACATATTATATAAAAACCTGTCCGCATTTTTAGCTACTTATATTTATCTGGGATTTTTTATACTTTTGGGTGTATTGCTTCAAAAAACTTCCGGCAAGAGCTTTTTAGTTTTTTTACAAAACGTGCCAGTAGAGGGTGACAAGGCCGTTTTGATGGTCAACGATGACACCGTTACCAACAGCACTTCCTCCGGAAACGCTGATAGGGCAAGGAGCTGATGTGCGGTAAGCAATACCTTTTTCCGCCGCTAAAACCGGCCTGCCAACTCCTTCATAGGATTTGGGGGCAATATCTATGCCGGTATGGGTTCCTAAAAAGTAGACTTCTCCATATTCGGTAGTGATCATTGTTTCATCGGGGTAGCCTTTAAGTGGTGATCCCAAGGTACCATTGTCTAAATATTTATGAGGGTTGACTCTTGTGCCTACGATATGGCCATTTTCCACATGTCCTTCCCAGACTTCGAAGTGCAGATGGGGCCCGGTTGAACATCCGGTACTGCCCATGGCAGCAATGGTTTGGCCTTTTGTCACCGGTCCGACGACAATACCAATATTGGAAATAGCACGGGAGATAGAGTCTTGCTCAGCCCGAAGTTGGGCAATTAAATTTTGGAATTTATTTTCATTATTTTGCGTGGCTTGAAGTAGCTGCTGCTTGGCCCTTTTTTGGGCAGTGAGCTGATTCTGGTATTTTTCAAGATCTTTTTTAAGTTGTTCCTGCTCATCTTGGCGTGTTTGTTTATCCGTTTTTTGGTCGTTATAGGTAGCTTTGGTGGCCTGAAGTTGGTATAAAACTTTTTTGTCATTGGCTTGGGCAACCTGAATATATTTGATCCTTTCTAAAAGATCAGAAAATCCATGAGATGAAAAAAGTAGATCGATGGTTGAAACATTACCGTATTTGTAGGTTTGGATTATCCGGGTAAGTAAAATTTGAGTAATACTGTCAACAGTTGATGAAAGCCTGGTGATACGGCCCGATAAATCAGTAATTTCTTTATCAAGTTTGGCAATTTGAGTAGTAGTCCGCTCAACTTTTAACTTGGTAATTTCCTCTTGGGTATCAATAATGGTAAGTTGGGACTTGAGCGTTTTTTCTTGGCTTTGGGCCCCATCAAGTTGTTGCTGAAGTTGGGAGATTTTATCCTGAATTTCTTGAAGTTGTTTTTCGGAATCATCCAACGATTGGGCAGATTGGGCGTGAGCCAAACTACCAGAATTTAAAATGGTCGATGAAATTAAAAAAAATATTGTGGCGATAATAGCCAGAATTTTCATGACATTAAAGATGCAGATAACGGCGAACTGCAGTAAATGATCCTAATCCTCCGACCAAAAGAGCAATCAGGAGCTCGACTAAAAGAAATTCAGTGATGATAAGCGGGGGCACAGGTAATAAAATTTGGGAAACTTCTCCCAGGTTATTTTGAAGTAAGGGTTGGAAATACCATAGAACGGCAAAGCTTAGGAGCCATCCCAAAAACGCA
>JAMDBX010000028.1 GCA_023487645.1 Patescibacteria group bacterium
CGATTCTGGCTGATGAAATTGCTTTAAAATTAGGAGATTACGTGGTGACGGAAAGCGGATTTGGAGCGGACTTGGGAGCGGAGAAATTTATGGATATTAAATGCCGGGTTTCCGGTTTAGTTCCTGATGCGGTGGTAATTGTGGCTACTATCCGGGCTTTGAAAATGCACAGCGGCCGTTTTAAAGTGGTGGCTGGTAAACCTTTGGATCCAGGCTTAACTAAAGAAAATTTGGAAGCGGTCCGGGAAGGAGCGGTTAACTTGGAGAAGCAAATTGAAAACATGAAATATTTTGGGATACCGGTAGTAGTAGCCATTAACCGCTTTAGTTTTGATACTGAAGCAGAAATTAAGCTGGTTAAAGAAATTTCTTTGGCAGCCGGAGCTGAAGCAGCAGTTATTTCTGATATTCACCAAAAAGGCGGAGCCGGAGGCAAGGAAATGGCCCAAGCAGTGGTGGAGGCCTGCAACAAACCCCAAAAGTTTAAGTTCCTTTATCCTTTAAATATTCCCATTAAGGAAAAAATTGAAATCATTGCCAAAAAGATCTATGGCGCCGATGGTGTTTCTTACCTACCGGCGGCGGAAAAAGCCATCAAGATGTATACGGAAATGGGTTATGCCAATTTGCCAATTTGTATGGCCAAAACTCATGAATCCTTATCTCACGATAAAAACCTCAAGGGGCGGCCACAAGGATTTACCGTACCGATTCGGGATATCAGACTCTCAGCCGGTGCGGGATTTTTGTACCCACTGCTTGGTGAAATGAGAACCATGCCCGGACTTCCATCAAGTCCGGCCGGGGAAAAAGTCGACCTTGATCCCAAAGGCAAAATTGTGGGATTGTTTTAAGCAGAAAATTGATAAAAGTCCCTAAAATTACGAGAAATATATGAAACAGTACAAATTGATCTGGCAAAATTAATTAAGTTTCCCTCGGCTGTTTTATGAAGTAGTGAAAGCATTTTCTCTGCAGCTTGATCCATAGAATGATCAATCTTAGAAAGGTATTGCTCACTCTGTTTTCTATATCTTTCAGCAATCTCCTTCATAACCCGATAGATTTCCTCACTGGTAGCTCCTTGTTTAGCCATCTCAGCTTCAATCGGAGCTGCTTCCGTAAGATAACTTTTAAGCGTTTTAAGGGGAATATTGCCTCTTTGTTTTATTAACCTACTAATTCTTTTCATATTTCGCTGGTGTTCTATTTCTTTTCCTTCCAGAAGGTTTTCATCAACTGGTTTGAATAACTTTTCAGCATCTTTTTGTGACGATACTGGTGTTTGAAAAGTTGCCAACGACAGCACTTGAATGTTTGGACATAGCAGTAGTACTGCGTTACACAGCGGAGGGCTTTCCTTCCATGCTTTAGTTAAAACGGGATGATAATCCTGAGCAGAGAAAAATGAATCCTCTGGATGCTTATGAACTTCAATTAAGGGTACACAATTATCCATATCCAATACTTTAAAAATTGCCGCTGGGGTACTCCCAAAACTACCAGGCTCAGATCTAACTGATTTAATCTGATAATCCACCAAATCGTAGTAGAAACTAAGGCTATCCTCGCTTTCTCCTTTAACATTAGCAAACTCCAAAGCTGTCTCTTTAATCCTTTTTCTAGCACGAGCAAAACTTGTATCACTCGTAGTATCGCCAAAATCTATTGATAGAAATTTGTTTTTTTGTTCTTCATCGTGAATATCTACCATTCTTCTCTCGTTATGAAATTCTATAAGTTTAGGAGTATAAAATCCCAAATTAAGATACTTGGCAAATCTTTGGTGCGGTGACCATAAGAAGTTCATACCTAAAAGGTAATAAGTAAGGCTATCAGTATTAATAACAGGTTCTGGGTTATCTTCAACAACCAGTGCAAGTTTCTCTTTTGACATAAAAGAATTTTACCAAAAATGAGGTTCAAAATCAACTATAGGATAATTAGAATAATGTCTATTGGCGCGCCCGGAGGGAATCGAACCCCCAACCAAGTGATTAGAATTCACTTGCTCTATCCGTTGAGCTACGGGCGCTTAAAAATCTACAAAATCTTTAGCAAAGTATACATTTTTCTTCTGTTTATTCCTTGTTTCACTTACTCTTAAACTAAGCGAACCTCTTCCCTTACTACCCAGATAAGAGTGCTCAATATAATAGCACTTATCTGTAATTTTATCGTAAACTGCTAAATAATCCAAATCCGTTGACTTATATTTATAGTAATTCCTGCCATCATGAGTTTCGCATCTAACCTTTATAACCCCATTTATCGATTCAACATACTTACATTGAATTCTTAAAAGTTTGTCATTTTTATCAACTATTAGATCATACCGCCAATCTTCACCGAGCGGGATCGCTACTTTATATCCTCTAGTCAACAAATCACCCATTACTTTAACCTGTCCTATATCACCTTTTGTTTTTGTTGCTGCAGGCATAAAGTTAATACTAAACTCAAAGAGACCAGGTGTCAATAACCGTTCTAGTTAAGCCATAGTCCTATAGTTGATAATTTTACCTGGATATGATAAAATTTACAATCGTGAATAACTTTTTGTTAGGAATAAAGAATTTAACCTTGGGAATTGTGGCTGCCTTGTCTGTCACTACCCCAACGATCTTTCCCAAAGCCACTCCTGCTCCAACTCCCTTACCAACACCAGCCAAGAATGTGGTGGTGAGGACCGGAGAATATTCTTATCAAGGTCATACCTTAAAATACACTTTAAGAATCCCTAAAAACGGTGGACCAATTACTGGTGATTTTTCTGATGCCTGCGAGGGTCCAATTACCGGCACTTTTGATGGTCAGGAAGGCGGCAATGTCACCGGTAAAGCCGAAGCAAATTGTAAAGTAGTTCTCTTTAACTACAATTTAAAAGCTACTTACAATGCTAAGTTATATTTAAAACAAGGCAAGGTGGATATCAATTGGGAAGGAAAAATTCCTTACGTTGGTGACAAGGGCTCATTTACTATTAACTTTGAGCCAGTCAACTAATTTTTTAATACCTTCTTCCAATTCAATCTTTGGTTCCCAATCCAAATATTCCCTAGCTTTTTGAATATCCGGATTACGTTTCAACGGATCATCTTGGGGCAATTTCTCCACGAGAGCCACTTCCGAAGTAGCCCCAGTGACTTTCTTTACAACTTCCGCCAATTCAAGCAAGGTAAATTCGTGTGGATTTCCCAAGTTATAAATTTCTCCTTTTCCGCCCTTTTCCATGGCCGCAATCATCCCGTCTATTAAATCCGAAACATAGCAAAAAGACCGGGTTTGCTTACCGTCACCAAAAACCGGAAAGGGTTTATTTTGCAAAGCCGCATCGATAAACTCAATCACTACCCGACCGTCCGAGGCCATCCGCGGGCCATAAGTATTAAAAATCCGGACAATTCTCCCGTCTAAATTATTGTAACGGACGAAAGCCGAAGTGATAGTTTCACCAAACCTTTTGGATTCATCATAAACTGAGCGGGGGCCATGAGTAGACACATTACCATTGTAGGTTTCTTTCTGTGGGTGCTCCAAAGGATCGCCGTAACACTCAGAAGTTGAGGCAAACAAAAACCTAGCTCCGCGGGCAAGCGCCTCATTGCACAAACTCCATGTTCCTAAACTGTTTACCTCCATAGTTTCAAAAGGCAAGGCCACGTAACTTTTGGGGTTATTTTTATTAGGGGAAGCCGGAGAAGCCAGGTGATAAAGGGCATCAAAATCCAAATCCTGCGGAAAAGGGTCAATTGCATCAGCCTCGACAAACTGGAAATCCGGGCTGTTTTGCAGATGGGCAATATTATTAGCATTACCGGTTAACAGATTATCTACGCAAATTACCTGGTGACCATTTTCAATTAATTTATCGCATAAATGCGATCCTAAAAACCCTGCCCCTCCGGTAACAATAATTCTCATTTTTTCTCCAATCGGTGTTTTTGCCAGGCTAAAAGTAGCCAGATAACGCCGGTGACGGCTGTCATTGCAGCTCCGAACCAAAACTGAATGGTAATGTAAGTCCAGGCATAAATCATCAAAACTAACCCGGTTATTAGACTGGTAATCAAAACCGGTTTATCCTTACTAAAAACCATCGGCAGTAAAGCTACGGAGAAAATAACCTGCCCAAAGGTGATAATAAGATCCTGCCAGTGCATGAATTTAAAGATATCATATTAGGACTAAAGTTTAAACCTTCGGTCCGACAAGAACGGATTGGGTTTTCTTTTTATTTGAGAAGATCCTAAAAGCGCACCACGGACCAAGGTAAATTCTCCGTATTTATCATTGATGGCATCGATTACCCGTAACATTGTTTCTTGCTTACCCGTTTCCGGCAACAAACTTAAATTCCGCGGGTGTTGTGATTTTAAGTTAGAAATCGATACCCCAATCATCCGAATCTTAGACCCTGAGCTTATCGAAGGGGTTCCTTGGTTCCAAATTTGGTGAAAAATTTTCCAGGCAGCCTTAAAAATTTCCAAACCATCACTGGTATAAGCAATGGTAGTTTGCATGCCATCACCCATAAACCCTAGGTGTAACCTCACTCCTACCTCGGAGGTAGGATTATATTGAGACGTAGGGTCTAAAGCTTGCCGATACCAGCAACGGATCGTCTTTCCCACTAAATTCTTAGCCCTGAGCCTTCTGGCAATTAACTCGGTTAATTTTAATAGAATTTGTCTGATTTCCGCCTCATCATTGGTGTCATGATCGATAGTATGCCGGTGACCGATGCTTTTTACCTCCTCTTTTTTATGAAAAGGCACAATCTGTGAATTATCAATTCCCCTAGTCATGTTATATAAAATTTGCCCGTAACTTTTAAAAGAAGCCAGTAAGCTTTCCAAAGGAGCCTGCCGCAATGAGCGAAAATTAAAGATTCCTAAATTATTCAGCCTTTTTTTAATTCTGGGCCCGATCCCGCAAATTTCATCCAGCTCAATTTTATCCAGCACCTTAATGGCTTCTTCTTGATTCTCAATCATTACTAAACCATCAGGTTTTTGCAAAGACCCGGCCAACTTGGCCATTAATTTATTGTAGGAAATACCAATCGAGCAAGTAATCCACTCGCCTATCTCGGAACGGATGCGGGATTTAATTTCTTGAGCAATCTTCACTCCGTTATCGTCATCGCGAGGGAGCGTAGCGACCGTGGCGATCTTCCCATTTCGGTCACTCTCGCCCAACTTGGAAGATTGCCACGCCCCTTCGGGGCTCGCAATAACAGAAGGAGGTATTTCCAAAAATGCTTCATCAATTGAAAACACCTCCAGGTCGGGACTGTAATCTTTTAAAATATTCAAAAACCTTTTTGTAGTCTCTAAATACTTATCAGAATCCCCTGGTACCAAAATAATTTGCGGGCAAAGTTTTTTAGCTTCCCAAATCCGCATACCGGTTTTTACCCCAAACCTTTTGGCCTCGACAGATGCTGCCCCTAAAACCGTCCTCTTCATCCGATCACCACCCGTCACGCCCACTGGTTTACCGCGCAATCGCGGATTGGCCTGTTGTTCCACCGTAGCAAAGTAACTGTTAAAATCAATGTGCAGGATCGTACGCATATAAATGACAAAGGATTAAATATTTGGCATTACCTACTCCTCCTCAAGGGCTTCCAATATCCAGCTCATCTTATTAGTGTCCAGTTTTAGTCTATAGAAATTCCCTCCTGAGGAAACAGAAAAATGGTAAAAAATATTAGCCCCTTCTTTACTGGTGTGGACTAAATTAATCTTGTCTACCTTAATTTGCCGGCCTCTCCAGAAGAATATGTAAGGCTGGACTAGCTGTTTTTTAAAAAATACCCACACATCAACCGGTTCCACAATTTCCACCATACAAACCATTATTACCCGAATAAAATCCGAAAATCAATGGGGAAATTTTTAACTCTTATTTCAAACCATACAAAGATCCAATAGTTATTGCTCTTTGAGCCCTCATTCTCTCTTCCCTTCGCGCTAGAACCTGCTCAGTAGTTAATCTCCCGAATTTAAGCTCGCAACGAATAATATCTTCTCTTATAAAAAAAGCGCTCGCTAAAGGATCATTTTGAACACCATCCTTAGGTCCCTGAATGACCTGATCTAAAAATCTGTGCTGGTATAAAAAGCCTGCATCAGGCCGCATAGCTTCAGCAGTGGCTTTAACCAATTCCTTTGGCGCATCCGGATTCTTATAGATTATTCCGGCGGCCGACGTAGGCGCAGCAATGTATTCCTGGGCCCCAGCAAACGCAGCCACATAATCAGCCGTGCACACTGTTCCCATCCATCCGCCGCTCCCGCCAATGTGAATATTGTATCCGCTGGTAAAAAGAGGGTAATTTAGTTGTGCCTGTAAACAATCGGAAATAGCGGCAAATTGGGCGTCCAGGTCATTCCCTAAATCTGCCTTGGCTCCAAAGGTGTCACCAAAAGAGGTGATTTGTAATCCCATTCTCTCCGCAAACTTAAACATTTTTAATTCGTGGCGGAAATCCCAAGCCGTTGGTTGGGCATGCTCCCTTACAATTAACCCGTTAGGCTGCCTAAGATAACTTGGCTGATTTCCGATCACCATTCGGACTAACCTTTGCTGAAGTCTGGGATCATCAATATAGGCCAGAGCTGCCACTATTCCCGGATATTGAAGATACTGTTCTACCCCTTTACTGGTATTCCTCTCAGTCACCCGACCTGTGAATAAAGGAATAAAGCCATCAAAGGCGTGCTCGAGAAGATACAAAGTATCCGGCCGCCTCGCATCCAGGCACAACACTCGGTACTGTTCGTATATATCTTCTGAACTTTTAAGTTTAAAGGGGACCGGCATATCTGCCCTGGAGCGATTTCTTAACGTTACCGGTGTTCTAAACGGCGTCACAAAACCTTTTTTGCTAAAATCTACCCCGGTTGATTCATGTTTCCACCAACGCTTTGACAGGTTCTCCTTTCCAAAAAAAGATAAGTATTTTCCTAGATACGCCACTAGTTCCACCAAATCATTGGCAATAACTTGTACTTCCCGGTTTGTTAAAGAGGAATTTTCCACGGTTAAAGCTCCTTCCAGGGATTTCTGGCCGCTGGCTGACGAACCGGCAAAACCAAAATTTGTTCCAGCTATACCAATAACCGGTTCTCCCATCGGGACGCTGCTGGCCGATACACCACCCCAGACATTTCCAACTAACACCGATACCACTGGCTGATTTGTTTTTTGTTTAAACTGATTAATGGCGTCAGTAACCTTAAGCATCTCCCTTAAAGCCGAAACACCTTCCTGCTGCCTTTGCCCTCCTGAACTGTACAATATAACCATTGGCAAATTTTCTTTTATAGCTAGATCCGCTGCTCTTCTTATTTTTTCTCCGACTACTACCCCACCTGATCCACCCATGTAGCTAAAATTGAAAGCAACCTCTACAAACCTCCGGTTTCCGATTTTGCCATGACCATAAGCCGCCGCTTCAGATACACCTTTGGCCCGCTCCTGGGCTTGTTTTTCCATGTAACTTTGCCTGGTCCCATCCGGTAGCTCCTGTGTAAAACCCAATGAATCCTCAACTACCACTAAATCTGCATCAAGCTCCTTAAAGCTTGTTGCTTTTTGAAAACCTTTAATAGTCTTTGGAGTATTTATTCTCTGCCGGCCTTCCATTATTGATCTATACCGGTCTATATCGCCAACTAATTCGTTTTGACTAGCCATATTATTTATGGGGTATTTTAGCAAAAAAAATAATAATAGTAAATTTTAACTAATGGTAAAATTAAAACCTATGAAAAAATTCAAAATTCTAAGATATATCTCTATTGCTTTTTCCTTCTTAATTCTGCACTCTGCGCTCTTAACTCCGGCCTATGCCATAGTTGACCCTCTTGCAGTCCCCAACAATAAGTTTGGAATTCACATTATTCAAGCCACCCCGGATGAATCTTCACCAGCCGCGAGCCTGGTTAACCATAACGGCGATTGGGGTTATATCACGGTATTAGTTGAAAGCAAAGACCGGGATCACAACAAATGGCAGGAATTTTTTAATGATTTACGCCGACGACATTTAATCCCATTAGTTAGACTGGCAACTCAACCAGAGGGCAATTACTGGAAAAGGCCTTACGAAGGAGAAGAACAAGCCTGGGCTGATTTTTTGGATGCTTTAAATTGGCCGACAAAAAATCGCTATATCATTATCTACAACGAACCTAATCACGCCCAAGAATGGGGAAATAAAGTTGACGCTAGCGATTACGCAAAAACCCTGGATAAGACTATTACAGCGCTAAAAAATAAAAATCAGGACTTTTTTGTACTCAATGCGGGACTGGATGCTTCTGCTCCTTCCGCCATGCCGGAGCATGGAGACGAGTCATTTTTTATGAGAAGCATGAATGAGTCAGTACCCGGTATTTTTGAGAAACTGGATGGCTGGGTATCTCACTCATACCCTAATCCTGAATTTGCCGGCTCCCCTGATGCGACTGGCAAGGGCACGGTAAGAACTTACCTTTGGGAAATGCAGCAACTCCGTAACCTGGGAGTTAACAAAAACTTACCGATATTTATTACCGAAACTGGCTGGAAGCATGCAGAAGGTTTAAACTATGTACCTTACCTGCCGACTGCCGACACGGTAGCCAAATATTACCTGAATGCCTTTGGTAATGCCTGGAATACAAACCAAATTGTAGCTGTTACCCCTTTCCTGCTGAGCTACCAGGAGGTTCCTTTTGACCACTTTTCCTTTAAAAGACTTACCGGTGAAAAGCAAAGCGAAAAAATTTTGGGTATCGAGAATCCAAATCCGGAGTATTATCCTATTTATCAAGCCATCCAGGATTTGCCAAAAGTTGCCGGCAAACCAGTTCAGGAAAATAAGGCAGAGCTGACAAAAGGTGAGGTTTACTCATCAGTGGTTTCCGGGCAAAGCTACATCATTTCCCTAACCTTTAAAAATACCGGCCAATCGATCTGGAATGATCCGCTTAACCCCAAAGATCAAATCAAGCTGGTGGCAACCCAGGGGGCAGCTGATTTAGGAATTAACCCGGTTCAAATCCCCACCGATACCAAGGTTGAACCGGGGCAGGAATATACTTTCAAAATAGGTTTAAAAGCTCCTCAAAGCGGAACTTTTAATGTTACCCTGGCTTTATTTAATGGCGACAAACAGATTGAGGTTAAGGGGTTGGAATTTACTACGGTGGTTAAATCTCCGGTTTTGTTAAAGCTAAAAGCAGCCCTGCTGTGGAAAGAGGATTTTTCTGGTATCTATACCTTAGATATTAAAGGGGTAAACGGAGAAAGCCTGCAAAACATTGTCTTGGATAAAGACGGTTGGTCTAACGAGATGGAGGCGCGGTTTTTGCTGCCTGATTATACTTTTGATTTTACACTTGAGAAACCTTTTTATTTTCCCTCTGAAATTAAACAAAGAGTATTTGCCGGGGTAAACACTCTGGACTTTGATAAGCTGCAGCCTGACATGTTATCGGCGATTTTAAATCCCGGTGAGTTTTGGAGATTGCTACCTTTTTCCAAATAACCCCTTATTGTCATTCTGAGGAGATTAGCCGAAGAATCTAATTTTGCCCTATTCTGATCCATTTTGCGATTTGCTTAAATGCAAATTAGTTAATTTCCTGGAATAAGTGCAGGTGGGTCAGATTTTGTCCCAGTTGACTAAGTATAATTGCTATTATATATTGAGAAGACCTGTTTAAAAAGCAAATCGCAAGATGAACTTTTAAATCAGCTTTAAAAACTGGTAGACAGGTTATCTAAGAAAGCCCCGCAAGGGGCTTTTTTAGTGAGAATTTGGTACAATATGAAAATACGGTGATCGTAGCTCAATGGCAGAGCGCCAGATTGTGGATCTGGTGGTTGCGGGTTCAACTCCCGTCGATCACCCCAAAAGTAATTAGATCGTTAGGACAATCTAAGCTGTAATATCCTTTGTGACCTCATGATTTTTTACAATTCCCCAATCGGTATAATTATTTTTAT
>JAMDBX010000066.1:0-10647 GCA_023487645.1 Patescibacteria group bacterium
CCCTGCTTAATCTTTTTTTGGACGCGGCGGACAGTCTGATCGCCAACAACATTACCGCTAACCTGCTGTTGCCCAAAAAGATTAATTTGCATTCCCAGCAAAAACAGGCTGAGCCGATTAAGCTGGCGGTTTTAAATGATTATTTTGCCGAGTACCAGTTCATTGCTGAAGATATCCAAAAAAAGATTAAGCAGGGGGTGCCGCCGGAAAATATTGCAATCATTGGTCGCAATAATAAAGACTTAAACCTGGCGGCGGAAACTTTGGAAAGATGCGGCATTCCTTTTGTGATTCATTCAGACCAAAATATTTTACAGGATTTGTATATCCAAAAATTAATTTTTACCCTCAGGGCAATCTGGAATATTGGCTCAGAGCGGGATTTGCTAAAAGCGATGCATCTGGATTTGTTTGATATTGAACCTTTGGATATTTACAAAATAATGGATTTTTCCCGGCAAAATAAGCTGCCGGTTTACGAGGTGTTACGCCGGCTGATGCAGAAGTCGGAGGAGAAATTAAGACTGTCTAGTTTTGAAAACTTAGTTAAGTTTTATCAGACGTTAACTGCCTGGCAAAAGGATGCGTATAACGATACATTTGAAAAATTGTTTATTGGGGTGGTGGAAAAGTCGGGTTTCCGTGAAGCGATGCTAAAACATAGCCGGCGGTATGAACTGCTGGATAAACTAACTGCTTTGTTCGAAGAAATTAAAGTGCTGGTGGAAAAAGAGCCTAATTTTAATTTGGGTGATTATTTAAATTACCTCGAACTTTGCCAAAAACATGAGCTGCCGCTTAAAAGCCATGTGGAGACTGTCAGCCAAAACGCCGTCCGGTTGATGACAGCTCATCGCTCCAAGGGTTTGGAGTTTGATTATGTTTATATAGTTAATGTTTATGATGGTCATTGGGGTAACGCCAGAAAACGGTCAGCCGGTTTTCAGATTCCTTGGGATATTTTAGGGATTAAATTAAATTTGGAATCTACGGAAGATGAGGACGAAAGAAGACTGTTTTATGTGGGGATGACCCGGGCCAGAAAAGATATTATGCTTACCTTTTCCACCCGTGGAATGGAGGGAAACGAGCGTAGCCCCTCGCAATTTTTATCAGAAATTGACAAAAGGCTGGTTGAGGAAATTAATACTCAAAAATTTGAAAAACAATTCTTAGCCAATAAGGATATGATTTTTAACCCCAGACCAGCGTCAATCTTACCAGCCAAAAACGAGCAAGCTCTTCTCTCTGAGAAAAAAGAATTTTTCCGGCAGCTTTTTTTAATCCGGGGATTGTCGGCCACCGCTTTAAGCAATTACCAAAAATGCCCCTGGCAATTTTTCTACCGCAATTTATTGCAGTTTCCGGAGGTTAAAGAAAATTATATGAAGTTTGGCACCGCCATCCACCATGCTTTAGATTGTTATATCCGCCAAAGGAAAAACAAAGCTTTGACTGGTTATTTCCTGGTAGAAAGGTTCCGTGAGGTGTTGGATAAAGAGGCGTTGAGTGAGCCGGACCGGAAAGCATTATTTGAACGGGGAGAGCGGGCGCTGCTGGGGTATTTTGACAACGTAATTCCGACTTGGGGCAAGGATATCCAAAGTGAGTTGATTATCAGGGGGGTCAAGCTGTCGGATGAAGTGGTTCTTACCGGGCGGTTGGATATGATTGAAATGCTTTCCGGCAGTGATGTGGCTGTCTATGATTTTAAAACCGGAAAGGCGAAATCGCGCAGCCAGATTGATGGGTCTAATGAAAAAAGTGAACGTAATTATTTACAGCAATTGGTCTTTTATAAAATTTTGCTGGACCGCTATAAAAACGGACTGATGAAAATGACCGAAGGAGTGATTGATTTTGTGGAGCCGGACGAGAAAGGGAGGTTTAAAAGCGAACGGTTTGACATGACCGAGGAGTTGGTCAAAAATTTGGAACAGAAAATTTTGCAAACTGCCAAAGAAATTATTAATTTGGAATTTTGGGATAGGCGTTGTGATGACCCTAAGTGTGAATATTGCCAGTTAAAAAATTTAACCATGTAGATTAGTTTTGCAAATAATCCGAAAGATAATTATAATTCTGAGCATTATGGTTGAAAGAGACAAGATTATATATAGCCCAAAAAACTTGGCATTAAGTTTTTTAAAAGGTCAGGTTTTTCAAGGACCTCAAGAAGGAATTAGCTATGCAAAGTTTGTAAGAATTGGTAAATTGGTTTTGGTCTCTCCCGATGGAATGGGGGTAAACCACGAAAGTATAATTGTGGAGCCGGGTTTAGGTGCTAATGACGTGCCGAAATTTCTATATGTAGCTAGAAGATTAGCTGATTCAAATAGTGTTCAAATTGATGCGGGAGAAATTTTTGTTTCTTTAAAAAGACAAACAATCTCTTTAAAAGAACAATCTTATGCTTTGCATCCTAAACGACATATCCCGACTAATATAACAGCACGGGAGATTAGCAGAGAGATTGTTGAAGCTTTAACTTTAAGCCCAGGTTTTACAGTAATGGCTGAAACTCCACCATCGTTAAAACCAAAGTCTTTTTAAAAAGGGGTTCATGTTTCAACGCAGAATAAAAGATCTACGACAAAAATTAGAAAAGGATAAAGTTGATGCAGTGCTAATTTCTGATGTAGCCAACATTGTCTATCTTACTGGTTTTACTAATTTTTCCAAAGATGAGCGGGAATCTTATGTTTTTGTTGGTCAAGATTTTGCTTATATTATTACCGATGGTAGGTATACGGAAGCAGTCAAAAGGGAAGTTTCTCACCTAACCCTTTTTGAAAGGGGACATAAAAAAACCACAGCGGATCTTTTTAAAAAGCATAAAAAAGAAATCAAAAGTTTAGGAATAGAAGAAGATAATTTAACGGTTGCTGAATATAAAGTTTTTAGCAAGCATTTCAAAAATACAAAACACTTTGAGGTTAGCCATTTAAGAAGCATTAAAACTCCGAAAGAAATTAATAAAATAGAAAAAGCCTGCAGATTAGGAGATTTAGCTTTTAAACATATTTTAAAAAAATTTAAAGTGGGAGTGACGGAAAAAGAAATTGCCCAGGAGATGGAAAATTTTATTAAATGCCGGGGGGCAGGAATTTCTTTTCCTACCATTGTGGCTTTTGGCAAAAACTCTTCGGTGCCGCATCACCAAACCGGGGAGACCAAGCTAACTGGAAACGATTTTGTGTTGCTGGATTTTGGAGTCAAGCTTAATAATTATTGTTCTGATATGACCCGGACTATATTTGTTGGCCAACCAACTGTAAAACAAAAAGAAATTTATGATGTTGTTTTAGCTGCCCAGCAAAAAGCAGTAGATTTTATAAATTCTGCCATTAAAGCTAAGAAAGAAATCACAGCAGCTGAGGTGGATAAAATAGCCAGAGATTATATTATTGCCAAAGGTTATTCGAGTATTCCTCATTCTTTGGGTCATGGAGTGGGTTTAGAAGTCCATGAGGGGCCGCATTTGTCACCGAAAAGTAAAGATATTTTAAAAGCAGGCATGGTTTTTTCCATTGAACCGGGGATATATTTGTCGGATTTTGGCGGAGTGAGAATTGAAGATTTGTTTGTTTTACAGGATGATAAGCTTAAGCAATTAACTGATGCCACAAAGAAGATAATTTCACTATGAGTAAATGGGACAAATTACCTAATCAAGAAACAATTAATAAAACTGTTGAAGCACTTGCTGCAAATGGCATTAATGCCAAATTTGTTCAAAACGGGGAAGAGGCGAGAAAAGAAGTTTTTGCTTTAATTCCAAAAGGAGCAGAAATCATGAATATGACTTCAGTGACTCTGGATACTTTGGGGATTGCTCAAGAAATCGTAGAATCCGGAAGATATAATTCAGTTCGGAAAAAATTGACGAGTATGGATAAAGATACGCAGGGTTTGGCAATGCTGAAATTGGGAGCGGCGCCGGAGTGGGTGATTGGTAGTATTCATGCAATCACTGAAGATGGACATGTTTTGATTGCTTCTCAGGGTGGCAGTCAGCTGCCGGCTTATGTTTTTGGATCAGCCCATGTAATTTGGGTAGCGGGTGCTCAAAAAATTGTTAAAAATAACGATGAGGGGATAAAGCGGATTTACGAACACTGTTTGCCACTAGAAATTGAAAGGGCGAAAAAAGTCTACGGTAAGGGCAGTTCAGTTAATAAAATTCTAATTATTGATAAGGAAGTTAAACAAAATAGAATTGATTTAATTATAGTTGGTGAAGTATTGGGTTTTTAAGCAAAGCTTGCGATCCTTTGGGTCTTAAGCGCGGTAGAGGTAAAAATTATCTTCTTTTTTAAACGGTTTCCAGTTGGGGAAATGATAAGTTTGAGTAATGACTGTTGACCCTTTTTTTAATTCTTTTTTTAATTTGTCTTCCAGTCTTTTAACCCCCTTATGTAAAAGATAGATATAGATAATATCGGCATCGCCATAAGTTTTAGCAAAAATATTACCATGCATAAATTTGGCACTCATTAAATTTAAGCGGTGGGCTTTATATTTAGAATACAAAACCCGGAGCCAGGACTGTTCAACTCCAAAGGCTTTTGCATGCAACTTGGCTGCCTCGTATACCACCCGGCCGTCCCCTGATCCTAATTCATAAAATTTTTTGCCTTTTTTCACCCCGGCCAATTTTAAGATCTTTCTAATTTGGTCCATCTTGGTAGGAACAAAAGGGGCATCGGATCCTGCAAACCAGGATAAGCCGATAATGCAACCAAGAAGTATGCCGCCGGAAATGATTAAGCTGGTGTCCATATTAAATTTATTTTCTAAGCAATTTCAATAAAAAGATTTTAAGCGGGGTTAATTTATCGATAACTGTAAACAGCCAATAAATGGGCCAATTAAAAACTAAATCATAAGTACCGACATATTCAGTTAATTTTCCTCCGTATCCTTGTTTAAACTTATGGAATCCATACCAGGGATCTTTTGGGTCAGCATCAGGCCCCAGCGCTCCCCACATGTCAAAATTTTTTAGCTTTAATTTTTTGCCCAAATTAATAGCTTCCCAGGCCACCAAGTTATTGGCCATGACTTCCGGGTGAGCTTTTAAGGAGCCGCCGTAAGGATAATAAAGAGTATCTTGGAAATTTAGCAGCATCCAGGCCGTCAATGGCTCGCCCTGATAAAAAGCAATCAGTAATCTGGCTAAACCAGCTTCCTTTAAAGTTTTCCAGGCTTGCCGGTGGTAATATTCGTTGTGTCCGTGGTAACCTTGTCGGCGGGTGGTTTCAAAATAAAGTTTTAAATAAATTTCAAAGGCTCCATTGTCTGATAGCTCTTTCACTTCCACTCCGTGTTTTTTGGCCACCTTAATGTTGTACCTGGTTTTGGAATGCATATTTTTTAAAAGATCTGTTTCTGATTTTGTTAAATCAAGGACGAAATTATATTTGGTAAACAGGGGCTTGGGGGATTTAATAAAACTAGAATCTATAGTTTTGTCATCCCGACGAATGTCGGGATCCGATTCCGAACTAGAGTCCGTTTTTTGGATTCCTGCATTCGCAGGAATGACAGAAGTAACTACATTCGGTTCAACTTTGACGAAAGCGCAGTTATTTTTTTTGCCGATTTCTGTTAAAGCCTCTGCCAGTTCAGCATCCGGGAAAGGTCCTTTGGGCAAATAGCCAACGTATTGATTAGTAAAGGGAATTTTGTGTAAGGTTAATTGGAAGACTTTTGATAATTTGCCGTTTTGGTATAAACCATATCGGAGGAGGGGGATTCCTAAGGTTTTTCTAAATTCTCCCCATTCCCAAGATTGGATAACATGAGTGGCTAATTTGTTATATTCTTTTTTCTGGTTATCTTTGATTGTTTTAAGATTCATCTAACAATTATATAACAGGAAGAGATTATAAGGAGTTTTTCGTGAGAATCAAAAACTAAAATAGTTGGGTTTTGGCTTTTTGTTTGAGTTCCTGGAATTTTTGTGCAGAGATTTGGGATAATTTTTGGCTTTTAATGGCATCGTAGGCTTCTTTTTCTTGTCCGGCAGAATCTGTAGCCCGCAGTTGGTTTTTATTCTGTTCTATAAAACTGTTAACTTCTTCTGCGGAAACCGTGGCCTCGTTGGTATAGAGCTTCTCAACAATCAACCGTAATTTGATGAGTTGCTTGATACTATTTCTGTCCTGTCCCTGCTGAGCCAGTAGAGAATCCAAAGCTTGTGCTCCTCCCACCTGCGCTTCTATTTCCGAGATTTTTTTATCAATATCCGTCTCGGTTACTACGACGTTTTTCTTAGCCGCCTCCCCTAAAATGATTTTTTCATCAATAAGTTGATTTAAGGTTTGAGTCCGGAATTGCTGATTTAGGCGGGATTGCAATTCCAGGTTAGTGATAGGCGAGCCGTTAACTGTGGCGGCTACAAACCAATTCTTTTTATAGATTGCCAAAAGTAAAAGACCGGCAATGATCAGAATAAGATAAAATGTTTTTGATGACTTCAGATTTCTAGCAGATGAAAACTTTTCAAGTAAGCTATTAATTTTGCTAAAGGGTCGGTCTGATTTAGGTTTTGAAGTAGGTTTCTTCATCATTGACCGATAATAACAGAACTGGTTGCATCTTGGCAAGAGTGAATTTATGCTATGATGGAGTTATCATGCAAAAGGGTACTGCCACTCTTTTTCTTGTGATTATTGTACTGATTATTGTCGGTTTGATTAGTCTGCTCTTTCTAGGTTTAATAAAACCTTCACCTTCAGTTTTAGCCGTACCAAAAATTTGGAAAACTCCGGTGCAAACTCTGCAAATCCAAACTTACAATGACAACAACTTGGGCTTAGCATTCCAATATCCAAAAGATTTTCAGGTGAAAGAAGACTCGGAGGAGGAATACAGCAAAAGAGGTGGTGGGAATTTTAGACGGAATTTTGCCAACTATGTGCAATACGAGCCGGGTAAAGTTGCGGGAGTTGTGGTGGTTTTAGGAAAAGATCAGAATTATGACAACAATCCCTTTTCTGTATGGGTATTTGATAATCCGGATAATTTGATTGCTGATAAATGGTTTGATAAATATTGGTATTACCCTTTTCTTTGGGGGGTGTTTGACTGGGCTTCAAAAGGGCATGTCACTCCTGATGAAGAAGTCGTCGTTGCCGGTCAAACTACCAAATATAAAATTGTGTTATATCAGCCCGGTTCGCCAAAATACCTATATTTATCAAATCAAGGCCGGATGTATCTTTTGAGGATCATCGGGGAGAACGGGGAGAAAATCTTATCCGGCTTTAAGTTTTTACAATAAATAAGCAGAGCTTGATTCCTCGAAGACTCGGAATTAAGCAGAGCTTGATTCCTCGAAGACTCGGAATTAAGCAGAGCTTGATTCCTCGAAGACTCGGAATTAAGCAGAGCTTGATTCCTCGAAGACTCGGAATTAAGCAGAGCTTGCTTTTTGTTTTACAAAAGGTAGATATCCACAAAGTGCGCACTCCAACCAGCTGTTTTGGCATCTTCAAAGCCAAGATCAATAATATTGCCTTTAATGGCCCCGCCGGTATCACCGGCTACTGCCATGCCATAGTCGGGAATGTAAACTTTAGAACGGAGCTTGATAACTTTTGGGTCAACGGCGATTACGCCTTTGCCTTGCCTCATGCCGATGGCCGTCCATTCATCACAACCCGGACAATGGGAATCATAGTGAGTGGCGTAAACCCGCATTTTTTTCCAATATTGAATAGATCCATCGGGTGTATCCAAAGTTCTCCAGACAATTTTAGTGCCGCGGGAGATTTTTTTATCTTTGGCTGGCGTGGTTTCTACTGATACCAAATCCCGGTCGTATTCTTCGCCGTCTTTGGAATAGGTGATTTTGTAAATCTTGGTTTTCTTGCCATCTGTGCCTTCCTCTAACACTTTTTCTTCACCGGCCTCTGTTTCCGGATCATCTTCATAAACGGTTTTTTTAGGTAAAACCTCAGTTTCTTCCTGCAGTTTTTCCGTAAAAGAGGATTCAGTGTGAACGGGTTGATTAACCGGCAGGGTTTCCTGCAAAGAAGGAGTAGATTCTCCTAAAACAGCCGGTGCCCGCCATACGCTTTTGGCAAATATGGTTAGGACAATGATTAAAAGAATGCCTAAATATTTTTCCATCATGACTTAGGCATTCAGCCAATCTTCCTCATCAGCATCCATAAGTTTATCATTAAAACTATTTTCATCTTTGTAACTAATATTACTGGTAATTAAGCTTTCCGGTATATCAGTTAAAAATCTGGATACTAAGTTATTACTTCTTTGACCAAAATACAACCTTTGTCTAGCATATGTTAAATATAATTTTTCCTTGGCTCGGGTAATGCCGACATAACACAATCGCCTTTCTTCTTCCAGTTCCCGCATATCCAGCATGGATCTAGAATGAGGAAACAAGCCTTCTTCCATTCCTACCATAAATACGGTCGGAAATTCTAAGCCTTTAGCAGAATGCAGTGTCATTAAGGTGACGGCATCATTGGTCAGTGTATCAGTGTGTCGGTGTTTCGGCGAGTCGGAAGCTTCCACCAAAGCCACATTTTCCAAAAATTCCACCAAATTAGGAAATTCTTCTGCCACTGAACGCAGTTCTTTGACATTTTCTACCCGGGCTTTACCGATTTCCGTATTGTCGTCAATGTAAGCCAAATAGCCGGTTTTTTGCAAAATTCGGTCCAGTAAATCTAAAGTGGCATATTTTTCCAGTTGTGGGGAAATTTCGGCAACCAGCTCCATTACTTTAGCCAGTCTGCCTTTACCGATTTTTTCAGCCCTTTTTAATGAAACCGAATCTTTGGGATTTTGCAGTAAGCGCAAATAGGCCAGGACATCTTTGATTTCCTTTCTTTCGTAAAAACTGACGCCGCCGACCAATTTGTAGGGGATGCCGGCTTTTAAGAATTGTTCTTCCAGAGACCGGGATTGGGCATTGGTGCGGTAAAGAATGGCAAAATTGGACAGAACAGTATTTCGGTCGGCAATCCCGCTCACTTGCTCCTGCCCAGTTATTTTGGAGATTATAAAAAGAGCTTCTTCGACTTCGTTTCTGACTTCCACTACCTCGATTTTTTCGCCGCCGTCTTTATCGGTCCAGAGTTTTAAAATAGGGTGGGACCGGTTTTTGGAGATGACTGCATGGGCTGCATCCAAAATATTTTGAGTGGAACGGTAATTTTGTTCTAAATTAAAAACTTTGGCTCCCTGATAATCTTTCTGAAAATTAACAATGTTGCGAAAATCTGCCCCGCGGAAAGAATAAATTGATTGGGAGGCATCACCCACTACACAAATATTTTTGTGGCGGTTGGCCAAAAATTTGGAAATTAAATACTGGGCCGGGTTGGTGTCCTGGTATTCATCAATTAGAATGTATTGAAATTGGATTTGGTACCTGGTTAGGATTGCCGGGTCTGTTTTAAATAATTTAATCGTATATAGTAATAAATCATCAAAATCCAGAGCATGATTTCTTTCTAAAATATTTTGGTATTCCAGATAGATTTTGGCCACAATTTCCTGAAAATAACCCCGGGCATATTGCGGATATTCCAAAGAGGAGATCAATTCGTTTTTGGCCCCGGAAATAGTATGTCTGACAGCGTAGGGAGAAGTTTTTTGGGTGGGAATATTTAAATTACCCATAGCTTCTTTGATTGCATCCAAAGCGTCGCCCTCATCGTAAATGGCAAAACCAGGCGGCAAGCCTAAAACTTTGCCTTCCCGGCGTAAGATTTTGGCGCAAAATGAATGAAATGTTCCCATCATCGGTTCGTGACCAATTGTATTTGGATCATGAGAGATTAGTTTTCTGATTCTTTCCATCATTTCACCGGCGGCTTTATTGGTAAAAGTCAAAACTAAAATATTTTCCGGCGGAACTTTTTTCTCGGAAATTAAATAAACCACCCGGTAGGTTAAAACACGGGTTTTGCCGGAACCAGCTCCAGCCAAAATCAAACATGGGCCCTCAGTAGATTTAACAGCTTCTTGTTGTTGGGGGTTGAGATCATCTAAGAGGTTGGGCATAGCGGAGGATATATTAGCATATTTAAATCAGAAATTGGTTGATTTGTTACAATGGTGGTATGAAGCGTTTTGCTCAGCAAGTTTTGCTGACGCTATTATATTTGACTCCAATCGGTTATATATTAAATCTTTTTGCTCTCCAAACTGGAAAGATGACTCCTGGTGTATATGTATCTATGCAAAGAGAGACGCCGATTTTGGCACATATTAAACAAAATCCACTATTTAAAGATAGAGCGCAGTGGTTAGTAGACGGGATTTTTCTGGTGTCTCAAGGGCTACTGGTATTACAACAAAAGCTTGGAAATATATTCACTGCTTATGGATGGGTAGCCTTAGTTTTTGGAATTGTCAATTTTGTATCTGCATTCTTCCCGAAATTTGATTGGAATAAACGGTTAGGAGTACTGAGAGTATCAATTCTTGAAATACTTGTAATAACTCTTTTAGGGTTAAGCGTTGTATTGTCTTCAAATGCAATTACCTTTTAATCAAGTAGAGTACGTATACTAAAATTAGCAAAAATATTACATTTGCATTTAAATAGTTCTTAGCCAAAAAATTAATCAAAAGAAATGGCAAATTTAAAATAGCTATTAG
>JAMDBX010000066.1:10657-39341 GCA_023487645.1 Patescibacteria group bacterium
GAATAAACGGTTAGGAGTACTGAGAGTATCAATTCTTGAAATACTTGTAATAACTCTTTTAGGGTTAAGCGTTGTATTGTCTTCAAATGCAATTACCTTTTAGGCTGTAGAAATGTGTTACTATAATTTTATATCCTTTTCCCAGAAAAGAGGTGAAAATGATTAAAAGATATATTGTCTTTACTCTAATAGCTATTTTAAATTTGCCATTTCTTTTGATTAATTTTTTGGCTAAGAACTATTTAAATGCAAATGTAATATTTTTGCTAATTTTAGTATACGTACTCTACTTGATTAAAAGGGTTGAAAATTCTAGACAGGGTAATGTTGCTTTAAGTGGAAATGAAAAAATACAGGTAATAGTTACAGAAGCACTGAATCCGGCAATAGCAGGAGCGTTTTATTATTATTGCTGGAAAAATCAATTCCAAAAGAAGGCTAGCCAAGCAAATAAATATTCTTTTATCATTATTGGTGTGGAATTAATATTTATGATTGCACTAATACAGCTTCTTTGATTGCATCGGTATCATTAAATCGTAAATTTTAGCTAATTGTTTTCAAAAGTAGTTTGTTAACTTTGAAAGTAAGAAAACGATACGAACCGGCTTTTAAGTCTTTACAAAATTTTTGGTAGTGGTATTATTTTATTCCTTATGACCAAACTTTTAGATTTTTGGGCGCCCTGGTGCGGTCCCTGCCAAATGATGAACCCGGTGATCGAAGAGCTGGAAAAAGAGCTGGCTGGCAAGGTGGAAATAGAAAAGATTAATGTGGATGAAAAAGCAGAAGAAGCGGCCAGATATGGTGTGATGAGTATTCCTACCTATGTTGTTTTAAAAGATGGAAAAGAAGTCGGCAGGAAAATTGGTGTGACCTCGAAAGAAGATTTATTAAAATTACTTCAAAGTTGAATTTTAAAGATAAAGTTCTCAAAATTGTTGCACAAATTCCCGCTGGTCGTGTTACCACTTATGGAACAGTGGCGGCCTTAACCGGGTTTCCCCAAGGAGGTTTGTTTGTGGGAGGTGTCTTACATTTTAATATGGAAAGCCTTCCTTGGCACCGGGTAGTCAACCGCCATGGTTTTATTTCCACCAAATGTCTAGAGCACTCCAGGAATCTCCAGAAGGCACTGCTTGAGCAAGAGGGCATAGAAGTAAGTAAGGATTTCATGATAAACTTGGAAAAGTATGGCTGGTTTGGTTGAATAAATCAGCTCGCCGTGGTCGCAGAAAATAAGTGGCTCGTCACAGTAAAAAGCACCGCTTGACTAGTGGAAGCTGAAACATTAAGTTAATTCTCTAGTCTCGCTATAGGAAAGTTTTGTGACTAGTATCTGCACACAAAACTTTCTAATTGCTTTTGTACTTTGTGACTTTGCCACCTTAAATATTAATTATGAATAAAACTATTTGGATTATTGCTAACTGGAAATCTAACAAAAATATCAGTGAAGCTTTGGAGTGGATTTCACAAGTTGGACCGCATATTTCTAAAGATGATAATTTAAAGGTGGTAGTTTGTCCCACCTTTACTGATTTATCGGAGGTCAAAAAAACTATCACGGTAGGTAATTTTCCTATTATGGTAGGATCGCAGAATTTATCGCCATTTGGAACGGGTGCTTATACCGGCGAAGAGTCGGCCCCAATTTTGAATCAACTGATTAACCTGGCGATTTTGGGCCATTCTGAGCGCCGGCAAAATTTTGGCGAAACTGACGAGATGGTTGCCAAAAAAGTCGAACAGGCTTTGGTAAATAATATCACTCCATTAGTATGTGTCCAAAGTGCGGAGACTCCGGTTCCCCAGGGTTGTAAATTAATAGCATATGAGCCGGTATTTGCCATCGGTACTGGAAACCCGGATACTTCAGAAAACGCTAATCAAGTGGCTGAGAGTTTAAAAGAAAAAAATGGTTCAGGTCTGGAAGTTTTATACGGTGGCAGTGTGACTGCCGATAATGTTTCAGCTTTTGTCAGCCAGCCAAATATCAGCGGAGTATTAATCGGTAAAGCTTCTTTAGATGCGGAAGGGTTTGTGAAGATCTGCCAGCAAGTTTCGGAGAAGATTTAGGTGAAGAATTTAAGACTTGTAAGACTCGGGAGAGAAAATTCCTCCAAAGAGAAACGCGCCAAAAATATTTTTAAAAAATTAAGCCTCCTGCTGTTGGTGGTTGGTGTTTTGATATCGTTTGCTTTTTTTCTGGTGACCCGGTCCGGTACCAGTTCTTATGTTACTCACATTCTTTCCGGAACTTCCTTAAAATCTACTAATGACCGGGTTAATATATTGCTGTTGGGGATAGGCGGGGGTGATCATGATGGGCCAAATTTGACTGATACCATAATGGTAGCTTCCTATAATCTGAAGACTAACCAAATTAATCTGATTTCTATCCCCAGAGATTTATGGCTGCCGTCTTTGCAAACTAAAGTCAACGGGGTTTATCAAATGGGCCTGTCGCAAAATAATGGCTTGGGATTAACCAAAACTGCTATTGGCAACATTTTAGGTTTGCCCATACATTATGCTTTAAGGATTGATTTTCAGGGGTTTGTCCGAGTTGTTGACACCTTGGGCGGGTTGGATATTACGGTGGATAAAACTTTTGATGATTACAACTATCCTATTGAGGGTAAGGAAAATGATCTATGCGGTTATACCGAGAAAGAGATTGATGTTTCAGACGATCAGGCCAAACAAATGGGCGTTCAGCCCGGCAAAAGAAAATTCTTTTTTGCCCCCGACGGCAGCATAGCCACAGATTCAGCCCAGGAGGATATGGGCGCCAAATATTTCACCTGCCGGTATGAACATCTCCGCTTTGATAAAGGCCCGCTTCATCTGGATGGGGAAACTGCCTTAAAATTTGTCCGGTCGAGGCATGGTACTAATTGGGAATCGTCTGATTTTGCCAGGTCTAAAAGGCAGGAGAAGGTGATAACTGCCATTAAGGAGAAGGTATTGTCCTGGGAAACGCTAACTAGTCCAGGTAAAATTTCGGAGTTGTTAAATACTTTTGGCCGTAGTATTGATACGGATATTTCAGTTCAGGACGTGATTGAGTTTTTCAAATTATCCCGTAAAGCCGGTAAGATGGATACTTTTGTGCTGGACGATTCTCCAAAAACCGGTTTGCCAAATAACCGGCAATCACTATTGGTTAATCCGCCCCGGGGTGATTATGGCGGGGCTTATGTACTGGTGTCTTTAGATGATGACTTTTCTACCATCCAGGGATATGTTAAAAAGATACTCACAGGAGAACTGATAAATGATGAAGCCACTGCTGCTGCACGGACCCGCTAAAGTTGCCTCAAGAAAAAAACTGATAGATTTAAAGCAAAAATTTGACCCCAATAATGTAGTGGTCTACGAAGAAGGGACTGATTTATCAACCATCAAAACTGGTTTGTCTGCCCAATCACTATTTGAGGATCAGCAATTAGTAATTTTAGAAAACCCTCCCACTGAATTTGCTAACTACACCCTACACTCTACACCCTATACCCTAATTTTATGGTTTGATCGGGAAGTTGATCCCAAAAAATGGCCAGGATTTGAAGCTTTGCTTTTTCCGGAAGGTAGAGAGGTATCGGTTTTTCCGTTTTTAGATTTATTGGCAGCTGGAGATCAAAAAGCTTTTGTGGAGCTGGAAAAATTAAAACTGGCCGGTTTTGATATTCATTATTGTCTGACCATGGTTTTTTACCTGTTAAGGAATTTGGCAGTAACTCCCAAAAATGCCCCGCAATTTGTTAAAGATAAACTGCAAAGGCAAAGAAAAAACTTTCCTATGGAAAAAATTGCCAGTCTTTATAAAGAGGTTTTAGAGATTGATTTCAAAATTAAATCAGGAAAACTAGAAAAACCCCAGGCAGAGTTTTTGCTGGTTAATAAATTCCTCAGCCTTGAATAAATTGTAATAATCCCGGTATAATCCAGATTAAATATTTCCTGACTAAATAAAAAGCTTAAAAAATGATCGAACAATCAGATGGAGGTCCTTTATTTGCAGGATTAGATATTGGTTCGGTAAATGCCCGAGTCGCCTTGGTAGATAAATCAGGCCAACCAATCTATCTAGATTGCGAACGTATCCAAGAAGGGCCGGTTGCAGCTACAAAAGCCTTATGGGAGCGGGTCCAGACTTATGTGTCTTTGGATCGAATCGTGAGTGCCGGAGTAACTGGTTCAGGACGTAGGATTTACGAAGATCAGGAAGGGTGGCAGATTTTCAGTTCTCCTTACGCCGCAATCGTTGGAGTGTTGTTGGATCATCCTAACCCCAAAACAATTGTTGAAGTTGGCGGCCAAACCTCTTTAGTGATTGGTTTAGAAGACCGACTTAATAAACCTTGGCGAGTTGCCCGTTCGTCTTTATGTGCTGCAGGCACCGGCCGGTTTTTGGAGCAGCAGGCTTCGCGTTTGGGCATATCCATTGAGGAATTTGGGTCAAAAGCTCTGGAGTGGACAGAGGACCCACCCCGAATCGCTGCCCGTTGTTCTGTGTTTGCCAAATCGGATCTGATTCATCTTCAACAAAAAGGCACACCTATACCAGCGATGCTGGCCGGGCTTTCCGATAGCGTGGCTAGGATGGTAAGGGCGCAATGGAAAGGCACCTTTGAGTCACCAGTAATTCTTATTGGAGGTGTCGCCGGAAACCAGGGGGTGGTGCGGGCTTTCTCTGGTGTTTTAGGCGAACAAGTGATAGTACCGTCCCAGCATGCCAGTCGCGGGGCGATTGGTGCTGCTTTGTTAGCCCGAAACGAGTCATGTAGTCCAAAGGAATTTTCTCCGCTCCGGCAGAGTAATAATGAATTAACTTATGTTCCATGTCAATTAAAGCCGGAGATTTTGCCAGATGGCTGGAAACCGATTGAATTAGGTCCAGAAATAAGAGAGGTGGGTTTGGGAGTAGATGTTGGCTCGACTAGTACTAAGGCGGCGGTAATTACTCCTGGCGGCGAGGTGCTGGCTAAAACATATTTGATGACAGCTGGTCAGCCTTTGGAGGCAATCAAACAGGTGATGGCTAATTTAGTGCCAATGGTTGAAGGTAGGGTAATGGTGAAGGCTGTCGGGGTAACCGGTTCGGGCCGTTATCTGGTCGGCAACTTTATTGGTGCTGATTTAATCAGAGATGAGATTACTGCCCAAACTAGAGCCGCTCTCAACATTGATCCCCAGGTAAATACGATTTTTGAGATGGGTGGTCAGGATTCCAAGTATGTCTATTTGGAGAACGGCGTGGTTTTGGAGTACCAGATGAACAAAGCTTGCGCTGCCGGTACTGGCAGTTTTATTGATGAGTTGTCCGAACAGCTGGGAGTTTCTACCAGAAACGGGGAATTTGCTCGTAAAGCCTTTGATGCAGAGGAGCAGCTGGATCTTGGGGAGAAGTGCGCAGCCTTTATGAGTCAGGCGGTAACTGCGGCTCAACATGCTGGAGCATCCCTTGAGAAGATCGTATCCAGTTTGTCTATCTCGCTTGCTAAGAACTATCGTTCTAAAGTAGTAGGTATGCGCAGAGTGGGTAATCACATTGTCCTGACAGGAGCCGTTTTTTACAACGAGGCGGCAGTGTCGGCTTTCCGGGCCGAATATCCGGATAAAACTTTCGTCGTTCCTGTGCATAAAGAGGTGACAGGGGCGATTGGCGCCGCGCTATTAGCTTTGGAAGAGCAGCCGGCAGATAAATTATCACAATTTAAAGGCTTTTCTCAGCTAGCGGAAGCCAGTTACAAATTAACAAATTTTACCTGCCATCATTGTGAAAATCTGTGTGTTATCAGTATGATGACTACTGAAGGCGGGCATAGATTGTATTATGGTTCGCGCTGTGACCGCTATGATGCTACTGGAATACATCTGAAACAGGGAAAAGTTAGAACTCACTATACCCGTCGGAATGAGTTGTTATTTGGTAATTTTGAAAAGAAGGAGGAACATGCACAGACAAGAAATTGAATTGGAACCGGGTACAGTTGGTATACCGAAAGCGCTCATGACTTTTGATTTAGCGCCGCTACTGGGAGGTTTTTTGCACAACCTTAAGGTGCCAATGGTTTTTTCTACACCCACGAATAAGCAGACTATTGAGAAATCGCTGGAACTGGCTTATTCGGAAACTTGTTTCCCAGTAAAGTTGCTGCATGGCCATGTGGCTGAGTTGGTGGAGCGAGGTGTAAATAAAATCCTTATTCCTAATGCGATCAGAATGGGCCGGATGGATGGGGATGAAAATCAGCGTTATTCCTGCCCTTTAGTTCAAGCTTCGCCTTATATTATCCGCACGGTTTTTAATCCAGACAATCGTCTCGCGCGCGGCCTTCTTCCTATAGATATATTGGATCCAGTGATAGATCTATCAAGAGGCGATAAGATTTTAGTCAAGAGTCTGGCAAGGATTGCTCAAAGGAAATTGGGTTTTAGCTGGAGGGAGGGGTTGAGAGCTGCTCAGGGAGGGATAGAGGCGCAAAAGCAATTTGAGAGTCAACTACAAGTAGAAGGTCAGCTGGCATTAGAAAAGTTAAAAGTTGATTCAAGTGCTTTGGGTGTTGTACTGCTTGCTCGTGCTTATAATGCTCAAGATGAGGGTGCTAACTTAGGTATGGATACGCAGTTGCAAAAACTAGGAGTAGTGCCAATTCCTATGGACTATCTTTCTTTGGGCAGTGTCGATGTTAAAAAGATTTCTGATCGGCCTTATTGGAATTATGAAAATAAAATTCTGGCTGCTTCCCGGATCATTGCAGAAAATCCGCAGTTATTTGGAATATTCCTATCAAACTTCGGTTGTGGTCCTAACTCATTTATTCAAAACATTGTTGAGGATATCATGGGAGGAAAACCTTTGGGTCAGATTGAGCTTGATGAACATGCCGCTGAAGCTGGTTACATAACCCGATTGGAAGCATTTGTGAATACTATCAGAGGTTACAAGCGCGCTAAATTGCATCTGATGGGTAAACCGGAAAACTATTACCGGTCAGTTCCCACAATACTGCACTCTGGTCAGTATGTATTTATCCCGCAAATGTCTGACCATGCTGCAGTGGTTGCTGCTGTTATGCGATCTTTTGGGGTGGAGGCGCAGGTTTTGCCTGAGTCTGATGAGAGAAGTATGGCTCTTAGCCGGGATGTGACTAGCGGCAAGGAATGCTTACCTTTCCGAGACACACTTGGTGGGTTTCTCCGGATGGCGAAGGATGGTACTCTTCCAAAAAAAGCTCGGGCCTTGATGGCTGGTTCGTATGGTGCTTGTCGGTTAGGTAAATATGCTCAGGAGCAACAAAAGATTCTTCGTGATTTAGGTATAGATGTGGAGGTAGTGACTACAGTTTCCAATAACGCCTACGCAGATTTAGGTTTGGGTAAAAAGTTTGAACTTCGGGCTTGGGAAGGGATATTAGCTACCGATCTTTTGCAACGATTGCTATGGATGACTAGATCGTATGAGCGTCAAGGAGGACAAGTGAATAAACTTTACGAGGAATCTTTGGGTGAGTTGTTAAAATTAATGGAGATTGGTCAACCAGTTGAACCGTTGATGAGGGAAACTACAGCTAAATTTGCAGAAGCGCGAGATCCCAATAAACCCCGTCGTCCTTTGGTAGGTATTAATGGGGAGATTTATCTTAGAGCTAATAGATTTTGTAATAAGGGTCTTGTAGAGGTGTGTGAGGCTAATGGATTGGAGGCGGAAGTGGCGCCAATGAGCGAATGGCTCAAATACATCACCTGGAGAAACTTGGAGGATGCCTGGAATTTTAGACAACCAGGGCGATTATTCTGGGGTACTATAAGAGAACTAGCGTTATTGTGGCGTGAACGTGGTGTGGCTTCTTGGGGTGACAAAGTTATTCCAGAGTATGAACCGCACACCTGGGAGTTGCTAAAGGAGTCGGGTGTTTACCTGCCCAGCCGTAACGGCAGCGAAGCTGTTTTATCGATCGGAACGGGTCTTCGTCAGATGCGCAATCGGCATTTTGCTGGAGTGATTTCAGTGATGCCGCATGGTTGTATGCCGGGTGGAATTGTAGCGGCTTTTTCAGAGCATATCTCAAGACGATATAATAAACCCTGGATTAGCTTAACCTATGATGGTTTCCCTGATAAGGTTAATCTTGAACGCGTGGCTGATCTTGCTGAACAAGTTAAGGAGAAAGCTGCTTAAATCCAGTTTAGGATAATTTTATTGTGATTCTACTGCCGGGACGCCTAATTCTTTAAACTTTTGATTCATCAACTCCAAATCTTTTTGGTTTATGACTTCGTCTTCATTAAGATCTGCTTTGGTGCAGGATATTTTTCCGGGTAAAACCAGGCTAGTGCGTTTGCTAAAACAAGCTGACAAGATGGCATAATCCGCTGCGTTTATTTTCCCATCCCCATTTAAATCATATTTTCCTAAATTTTCATTAGGTGTTGGGACTGGTGTTTCCTCCGGCGTGGCCAAATCAATACTTTGTCCGATTTTTATCGGTGGAAGAGGTGAAGAGGTTGCCTTTAATTTAAAAAGCATATTTGCTTCTCCTTTATCAGAACGGATTGTCAGTTTGGCGTTTAATCCTTCTGCTAGTTGATAATCTGATAAATCAGTTTTTCTAATTTGTGAAAGCGGGATCAGAAAATTACCGCCGATTTTAACCAGCGCCGATTGAATAGCAGCCTCGGGGATGGCTAAATAAACAACGCCGTCTTCCAAAGGTTTGTTGTCATCTAATACGGTTCCGATGACCGGGGCAAATTCTGTTTGGTTAGTTAGAGGTTGAGCGGTTTCGAATTTTTCCACATCGGAGGTAATTTTCCCGGAAATAATTTTATATTGATAAGCGGTTTTAGGCAGAAGGTTTTTCAGAGTGACGTAGTGGGTGGAATGAGGTTGGGGAGTGCCGTTATCTCTGTCATCCAGAGTTGTTTGTTCGCCGGGGTTATTTTGACCGTAAGTAATAAAAGAAGAGCCCTCGGAATTTGTCTCCCAGGAAATTGCCACTGAAGTATCGGTAATATTTGCTACGGTAATATTTTGAGGGGTTAAATTAGGCGCGGCCCGGGAAAGAAAGACTTGTTCCTGAAGGTTTAAATACACTCCGGCTACAGTTCCCGCAAGGATTACGCCAAGCCCTAAAACAGTGGGTATCTTTAATTTGGTGATGAAATTCATCATGGTGATGGCGTAGATTCTAAGCTATCCGTATTAAAATTAGGGTTAATTGGTTCAATAACCTCCTGCAGTTTTGGAGATACTTCCACCTGAGACCGGGCATGGAAAACATCCGATATAACCCAGGCCATAATTGTTGCAAAAGTAAAAATTGCAGCTAACAACCATTCTTTTCTCGTCATTTGAAATAATAAGCCTTTCCGGATAAGGACATAATTATTGCCGTACCGTCACTTGTTTTAGATATAGACAGGTTATCGATGGTGATTAACCTACTACTTGTTTTAAGGTCTTGCAAGAGGGCAACTAAGTTTTTGTAATCGCCGGCAATATTGAAGGTAAAAGGGATTTCAGCCGGCGAACCTGTTTTAGCTTTAGTTTTGGCTTCTATGACCAGCGGTTGGAATTGTAACGCTGATATTGATGCCTCGTGGGCTTGGGCAGTAGTTTCCAAAGTTTGGGTAATCGTTTTTAAGCTGACCGTATCAGGGATGGCGGCAACAATCTTTTCTTTAATGCCTTGGTTTAAATTATCATAATTTTTTTTAGCTAAAGATAAGTTATTGGCTTTTTCGGTAACCTTTTTCAGCATTACTTCTGAATCAGCCAGCTTTTTTTGCAGCACCACAATGGTTTCAATCGTCGGTTTGATGGCAAAATACGCCAGTACAGATACGGTTAGTAAAGTAAAGATGGTCGGACCATAATTTTTTACGATCGGAAGTCTGGTAATCGGCTTGATATAGGTAAAATATCTGGAATAGAGAGTGGATTTGCTTTGCATAGATTAGAGGCTTTTTCCCTCCATGCCTCCTAGTCTCACTGAGGTGCTTATTGTAAAGGAAATCATTGTTTGATCGACCCCAATATTTTCCAGATCAACATTACTGAATGCATTATCCCCCTTTAAGCCGGCAATAAAGCTAATTAGGTCGTTGCCGCTGGGGGTTTGACCGATGATGTGGATACCGCCGTTGCCAGCATTTTTTGTAATATTGACGCTGCTAAGTTTAACGCTAAATGGGGTTTGGTCAGCAATTTTTTTTAATACCATCGGCCAATCCAGCGAATTACGTTTTGCATTATCTATAGTTGATAATTTAAGCTGGGTATCTCTGATTAAAACTTCATAAGGCTTAAGGCTTTCGATATAGGGAATTTGATCTTCAATGGCTTCTTTTTTGGCAGCTAAATCTGCATCCAGCTTAAACCTGGCGCCAAATGCTATTAACACCAGAGCTTCTACTAAGACAAAGATATACCGGCCGGAGGAGAGCAGCCAACTGAGTAATTTGGCGGGAAGTTTTTCCGGATTGCTTTGGGGTTTTAGTAGGTTTAAGTCAATACCAAGCTTATGCTTAGATTTGGGCATAAATTCATTATACTAGGGTCTAGGGTTTAGGGGATAGGGGTTAGTTATTTTTTAATACTACTAACACCTTTGGATAATCTTGATTTTAACCTAGTAAAACCCCAATATTTTCCAGATTAAGGCTGCGACATTGATTTCGACAGTCTTGATTTCAATCGAGCAGCCTTATTGGGGTGAATCAGCTTAACTTTGGCAGCTTTGTCTAAAGCTGAGAATGCTGCTTGTAAATCTTTAGCAGTCTTGGTGACTCTAGCTTTTTTGACTAAAGACTTCAAAGTATTTTCCCGCTTTTTATTGCGGGCTGTTCTGACTTTATCTTTCCTGACTTTTTTAATTGCAGATTTTATGATAGGCATGGCGGTTATGTTATCATATGCCCCTATTGCAAAGCAAGTTTATCTACTATAATTATTTGAGGTTAGATAACAACTAATGGTCGTAGTGGACAATTTGGCAGATAATGCTAAATAAAAGTCCAAAGATACGTACCAAATTAGTCCAGAAGAATATGGTTAAGAATTTATTCTCCCTTCTTTATTCAAGACAAACATCGATATTGTCAGCTGCTTCGATCATCATGGCCACCATGATGCTTTCCAAGGTGTTAGGTTTGGTTAGAGACCGGTTGCTGGCTCATGTGTTCTTGCCGGAAAAAATCGATATTTTTTGGGCTGCATTTGCATTACCGGATTTAATATTTCAAATAATCATTTTAGGCGCCTTGTCTGTGGCTTTCATCCCTGTATTTACAGAGCATTTGGAAAATAAAGGCAAAGAGGATGCTTTTGAGATGGCGCGGGCAGTTTTGAATGTGTCTTTGGCAATCTTTATTGTAGTTACGGTCTTAATTTTTATTTTTGCCCAGCCACTTATTTCCAGTTTTATAGCACCCGGGTTTACCCCGGTTAGACAATCACAGGTCGTAGAGCTGGCAAGAGTAATTCTTTTTGGCCAGGTGATTTTGGTGATTGGATCCTTTTTTATCGGTATTTCGCAATCTTTTCAAAGGTTTATTATCCCGTCTCTGGCGCCGGTATTTTACAATTTGGGAATTATTGTGGGGATTGTTTTCCTTTCTAAGAGTTTTGGGGTGATGGGTGCGGCATATGGGGTAGTGATAGGGGCATTTTTACATGCTGCAATACAATTACCGCTGGTCCGGTCCATGGGTTTTAGATTCAAATTCCCGCCGAAGTTTTTCAACCCCGGAGTAAAAGAGATTATGCAGCTGATGAGTGTTAGGACCATTGGGTTGGCTGCTGAACAAATCAATGAGAAAGTAGGACTGGCTTTAGCCACTTTGGCATCTGTGGGGTCTGTGACATATTTAACTTTTGCTCAACACCTGCAAGTTGTGCCAATTGGACTTTTCGGGGCGACTTTGGCCCAGGCAGCTTTGCCGGTTTTATCGTCGGAAAAAGCCCGGGGCAAGATGGAAGAATTTAAAGTTACCATCCTGACCACCATGCACCAAATTCTGTTTCTGACGCTGCCGGCCATTGCCATTTTGATTGTGATCAGGGTGCCGGTGGTCAGGTTAGTTTTTGGTGCCTCCCAATTTAACTGGCAGGCCACCGTTTTAACCGGTGCCACCTTGGCCTACCTGGCTATCGGACTGTCTGCCCAGGCGGTTTCCCTGCTTTTTGTCAGGGGTTTTTATGCGCTTAAGGATACCAAGACGCCGGTGATAGTATCTTTGATTGTGGTGGTATTAAATATTGTCCTCAGCTTGTATCTGATTATGATTTTAAAGTTTGATGTTTGGAGTATTGGCCTGGCTAATTCTATTGCCGCGATTATTTCGGCCATACTGCTGTTTTGGATGCTGCATTTAAGGGTGGGTAAATTTGACCTAAAGGCAGCAATTATTCCCTTCTTGAAAATGCTGATGTCAGCAATAATTATGGGAGTTTTCCTATATATTCCCATTAAACTTTTGGACCAGGTGATCTTTGATACTACCAGAACTGTAAACTTGCTGGCTCTGACTGGGCTATCCTCCATGTTTGCTTTAACGGTGTATGTAATTTTGGTAAGGTTTTTGCAGGTTAGGGAGCTGGATACTTACATTGAGCTTTTAAAGAGAATGGGCAGGTTCCAGGAGAAATTAAAATCCAAAGAGATCCTGCCGGAAAGTGTTTAGAAAATTTATGGATTATCTTTTTATTACCATCCGGATTTTAAATTATATTACTTCTTTTGGATTACCAGCTAGTTTCGTTGCCATATTGCTCGGAGCTATTATGGATATCAAGCAGAAGAGATTTCATTGGTTGAAATTAGCGTTACTCCTTCTAGTTATTATTTTTATCTTATTGCTTATTCAGATAAAATTAACTTATCAGTTAACTTCTGTTTTCACTAGGTAGTCTTTTGGCTGAATTCAGGATGATAACCTGTTAAAATATGCTCCATGAACATAAGAAATTTTTCTATTATTGCATAACTTGAGTTTAATTAGATATAATTAATTAATGCCGAGAGCTAAAGTCTTTATACCTCCGGAGGAGCTTGAGCAGCTATATTGGAAAAAATATCTATCTCCTTTGAAAATAGGCAAACTTTATAAATGTGATGCGGTAACTGTTAGGACGAGAATGCGGGAGTATGGTATACCGAAAAGATCGTCCTCTGAAGCAAGAATGAGATACAGGAAGTATGATTTTTCGGATAATTTAGCAGAAAAGGCTTATATGATTGGGTTTAGGTTAGGAGATTTAAATGTGTATCAAACAAGTGCGCTATCAGATTTAATAGTGGCTAGGTGTAATACAACACAAGAAGCTCAAATCAATTTGATGAAAAATATGTTTTCTAAATATGGTCAAGTAACTGTATCTAAAGGTAAAGATAGGGTTAGTGTTAATTGTCATCTGAATAAATCTTTTGATTTTTTAATACCTAAACATAAAAAAGTACCTAAATGGATTGATGCTGACGATCAGCTTATTGCGGCATTTATAGCAGGATATACCGATGCAGAGGGGAACTTTATCTTAAACCAAAAGAGAGCAAGATTCAAAATTGATTCTTATGATAAAGATATTATTACTTGGATGGTAAGCAGATTGACTAATTGTGGTATTTTAGCTCGAGCTAGATGTATCTCTAAAAGAGGAGCATTAGCTGCGGATGGTTCAAGATTCAAAAAGGATTTATGGAGAATTAATGTTAATCAAGCAATTTCACTGCTTAAATTTATAAATAAAATAAAGCCTTTTATTACACATAAGGGTAGAATGCAATGTATGATTATTTGCGAAGATAACATTAAGGCCAGAATAGAGAAGGGGAGTGTAAAATATGCAACAATCTAATATTCGTAATCTGACTATAGTGGCCCACATAGACCATGGGAAATCAACTTTGGCAGACAGGCTAATGGAAATAACTGGTACCGTGCTGAAAGATAAATTGCAGCCGCAACTGCTGGATTCTTTGGCTTTGGAGCGGGAGCGGGGGATTACTATTAAATTGGCTCCTGTAAGGTTGAAATATAACCATCAAGGCGTGGAATATACTCTAAACCTGATTGATACTCCGGGCCATGTGGATTTTTCCTATGAAGTCTCCCGGGCGCTGGCCGCAGTGGAAGGAGCGGTTTTGCTGGTGGATGCTACCCAAGGAATTCAAGCCCAGACTTTGGCCCACGGTCTGGCTGCTTTAGAACAAAATCTGACTTTGATTCCAGTGATTAACAAAATCGATCTGCCGAATGCGGATGTTGAGGGGGTTAAAAAACAGCTGGTTGATACTTTTGGCTTTTCCGAGGAAGAAATATTGCTGGTATCCGGCAAAACCGGGGAGGGGGTGGAAGAACTTTTAAAGGCTATAGTTGAGCGTATTCCCGCCCCAAAATCCCGAGGTGCAGCTACAATTCCACCCCCGAGGTGGAAGTTTCGGGGGCTGATTTTTGATTCTTTTTATGACCTGTTTAAAGGGGTGGTGGCGGAGGTAAGGATCATTGATGGGCAGACTCCTCCAGTTAACACTCCTATTTATTTTCTCCAAACTCAGGCCGCTGGTCATGTCTTAGAAACTGGCTTTTTTGCCCCACAGCTGGTGCCGAATGAAGGGTTAAAAGCCGGGGAGATTGGTTATATTGCTACCGGTATTAAAGAACCGGATTTAGTGCGGGTAGGTGATACAATCGCTGCTGATTTTAATGCCGAGCAATTGCCAGGTTACAAGGAGGTTAAACCAATGGTTTTTGTGGGGCTTTTCCCGATTGATGCTGATGAATATTTTGAACTAAAAGAAGCTTTGGCAAAATTTAGATTGACTGACCCGGCTTTTTCCTATATCCCTGAGCACTCCGATGCTTTAGGGGCGGGTTTTCGGTGCGGGTTTTTGGGACTTTTGCATGCAGAAGTGGTGCAGGAAAGATTGTCCGGGGAGTTTAATGTGGATTTGTTGGCTACCGCTCCCTCGGTGGAGTATCTGTTAAATGAGGAACCGATTACTTCGCCCAGCGAATTGCCTCAGGGAGAGAATATTAAGGGGTTAAAAGAACCTTGGGTAAAGCTGCGGATTTTTGTGCCGCAAACTTATATTGGTCCGGTGATGGAATTAGTACAGGAAAAGCGGGGTAAGTTTTTAAATATGCAGCATTTTGGGGTGGCAGTGGAAATGACTTATGAAATGCCGCTTTCGGAAATGGTGGCTAATTTTTATGACAAATTAAAATCAGTGTCTTCAGGTTTTGCTTCACTTGACTGGGAATTAATAGATTTTCGGGAAACAGATGCAGTCAGGGTGGATATTATGGTTTCCGGTGAAAAAGTGGATGCGCTTTCTACCATAGTTTTTCGGCCGAAAGCTGCTTCGTTTGGCAGGAATATGGTGGAAAAATTAAAAGAAGTTTTGCCCAGACAAAATTTTGTGATAGCTATCCAGGCCGCCATTGGAGGGACAATTATTGCCAGGGAAACAGTCTCTCCTTTTAGAAAAGATGTTACTGCTAAGCTTTACGGTGGGGATAGAACCAGAAAAGATAAATTATTGGAAAAACAAAAAAAGGGTAAAAAGAAAATGAAAATGATCGGCCGAGTCGAAATCCCCCAAGAAGCATTTTTAAGCATCTTGAAAAGCTGATGAAAAAATATATTTTTAAGCCTTATGATCCAGCCTTCCCAAAGCTTTTTGAATTAGAAAAAAACCGAATCAGAAAAATTTTAGGGGAGAATGATTTAATTGAGCATATTGGCAGTACATCAGTACCGGGTTTAGGCGGTAAAGGCATAATCGACATTTGTATTGCTACCAATAAAAAGAACTTAAAGGCTGTATCCAAAAAAATACAAGAAATAGGTTATGAATTTGGTCCTAAAGGTGGGTCAGCTGAACGATTATTCCACAAAATATCATTGAAAGACGAGAATAAAAAACTTAGGATATACCATGTGCATTTGACTTTCAAAGAAAGCCAAGAGTGGGATAATGTAATTGTTTTCAGAGGTTATTTACGGACACATCCTGAAGAAGTGAAAAAATATTCAGAGATCAAGAAAATTGCTGCTGAAAAAGCAAATGAGAATAGGGAAGTGTATATAAAAATAAAAAGCCCTTTAATAGACGAAATGGTTGAAAAGGCTTTGAAGCATTAATTTTTATATAATGTTTTTATGAAAATAATCAAACCGAAAAAATTGAATATTGGAGATACTATTGGCATTGTAGCCTCGTCTTTGCCGGTTCTGCCTTCATTTCAAGAAAATTATGAAAGAGGGAAAAAGATCCTGACTGATTTGGGCTTTAAGATTAGAGAGGGGAAAACTATCGGGAAAGCCAGGTGGTGGACAGCTGGGACGCCCAAAGAAGTGGCAGAGGATATCAACTCCATGTTTGCTGATAAAAATATAAAAGCTATTATGGCGCAAACCGGCGGTTATTCGGCGATCACTGTTTTGGAGTATTTAGATTATAAACTGATAACCAAAAACCCAAAACCTTTTATTGGTATGAGTGATGTGACCAATTTCCATTTGGCTTTGTTTGCCAAAACAGGATTGGTCGGATTTCATATGGACGATGTGACCTTTGGATTGGGCCATCCCTGGAGCGAGAGAGAGGAACATTTGGGAGAATTCGATACAGAAGTATTTATGAAATTTTTAACTAAGGCAAAGCCGGCAAGCATCGTCAGTCCTTTAACAGACTGGGAAGAGTGGCAAAAAGGGAAGGCCGACGGGATTTTGGTGGGGGGGAACCTTACATTGATGTGTCAGCTTGCAGGAACAGAATATTTTCCGCCTAAGGAAGTTTTTAAAGGAGCTATTTTATATTTTGAAGAAGTAGGGGAATCTTTACATGATATTGCCAGGTATTTAACACAACTAAAATATTTAGGGATTTTTGAGCAAATTTCCGGGCTATTGATTGGAAAAATAACTTACATTAAACCTGCCAGGGAAAAAGAGATTGTGGAACCAACCTTGAAGGAGATGGTTTTGGATATTTTGAAAGATTATAAATTCCCCATTATGGCTAATTTGGATTTTGGTCATTTTACGGTTAATATCCCCATGCCGGTGGGGATTAAAGTTGCTTTTGATACTGCTAAAAAAGAATTGAACTTTTTAGAATCAACGGTAAATTAACCTCTTGTAACCTCGCAATCAGGACACCTAAGGGATTCCAGCTCGTAAATTTTGGCCACCTGGTTTGATAATTTAAAAGTAATCTCCGAACCTGCATCAATATTAAATAAGTCAGGATTATTGTCAAAAGATAAGGTAGCATTGCCTCTGATTAATTTGAAAGTTACTTCATCTTCGTCCTTTAAAAAAAGCGGGTCAACTTTTTCCGTAGTATTATTAAAAGCCACCCCAAAACCTTGTTCAAAAGACTTCCTGGTAATGCTATGAAAATAACCGGTGGAACCAAAAGGAGTAGCTACTACGATACCATCCCCAATTAGTAATTTATTATTTATGGATCCCGGATCAAGTCCGGGATGACTCGTTGAACTCGTCACCTTAAAACGGATTGTGTGCATAGGGTGCAGATTGCGGATGACAGAGTCATTTAAAGCATAAAATGTCTGATATAAAATAGTGGTTTCCAGTTTTCTATATTCTTTGAGTTGTAACTTGCCAGCCAGTAATTTTTCCAGCAAAACTTTTTCGCCGTGTTGGGGGCATTTTTTACAAACAGAGCTATCCCTGATTGGTAGTTTAGGGGCTCCGGGGTGCATTCTTTCTGCATAAAGCAAAGTCCCGTCTCCGCCGTAGCTAATAATGACGTCGGGATGCTCTGTGACGATTTGAAAACCAAGCTGTTTGACCAACCCGGCGATATCTTTGGAATTTTTACCAACAAGCAATGTCTTCATTGAACTGGGCATATTATACCCTTATACTAAAATATTACATTCATATGACGAAGATTTCACCCCTTCAATCCCTTAAAGTGCCAACTTTTAGAAATTTTTTGGCTGGATCTTTTATTTCCGAAATCGGCAACCAAATGCAAACAGTGGGTGTGGCGTGGCAGGTATACGAGTTGACTCGTAACCCCGCTTCTCTAGGCTTGATTGGTCTTGCCAATTTTTTGCCAATACTGGTGTTTTCTTTAATCGGCGGATTGGCTGCTGATAAGCTCAATAGAAGAAAATTGCTGCTGATCAGTCAAAGCTCTTTGGCCATTGCGGCTTTGACTTTATTTATTTTAACTATTCTTCATCTGATTAATCCCTGGATGATTTATTTAATTCTGGTGTTTCATTCCACTGCTTCTTCATTTTCTTTGCCGGCTAGACAGGCTGTGCTGCCTAATTTAGTGCCAAAACATTTTCTTTTGAATGCCGTGTCTTTGCAGTCTCTACAATTCCAGTCAGCTACCTTGATTGGCCCGGCTATTGGAGGATTTCTAATTGGTGGTTGGGGAGTGCAGGCGGTTTACCTGTTTAATGTGGTGTCTTTTTTGTTTTTTATCATTAGTTTGTTGTCAATTAAAATTCCGGTTAATACTTCAAACATTGAAGTGGAGTTTAATTTGGATTCAATCCGGCACGGTCTTCATTTTGTTTTGACAACTCCGATTCTTTATTCCACCATGATTTTAGACTTTTTGGCTACTTTTTTTGGCACAGCCACGATTTTAATGCCAGTATTTGCCCAGGATATTTTGCATGTAGGCCCGCAAGGACTCGGATTCTTGTATTCGGCCCCGGCTATTGGGGCCGTGGTGGCCGGAATATTGATTGCCTTTTTGCATAACCATATCAGGAATCAGGGCAAAATAATTATTCTGGCAGTGATTTTTTATGGAATATCTACTATTGGGTTTGGTTTGTCTAAAAATTTCTTTATTTCTATAACTTTTTTGGCCTTGGTAGGCTTTTGGGACATGATTTCGGCCACCATAAGAAATACTATCAGACAGATGATTACCCCGGACCACTTACGTGGCAGAATGTCCTCAATCATGAGAATTTTCTTCCAGGGCGGGCCGCAGCTGGGGGATATTGAGGCTGGATTTTTGGCGTCATTAGTGGGTGGGCCGGTGTCGGTGGTATTGGGCGGAATGGGGACAGTCTTAATTACTTCGGTGATTGCTTTTCTTAGTCCCAAATTCCGTAATTACCGGATTAATGAATAAATCAGAATTTAGCTTTATACCTCTGAGATGTAAGCTTAAACTTTATACAAAATATACGACGATCGTTGTATATTTTGTATTTATTGGGTAAATTTAAAGGTGGAAAGTAGTTTATTAAATATTTCTTCTGAAGCTTCTTTATTATTAGTAAGGAGAGTTAATTGTAAAAAAACGTATCCACCTTTAGGATTTTGTAAATAAACAGCATCAATGAGTCCTGCTTCGCTAGTTTCTTGTCCCCTTATTCCACTTAATGTATTTATGTTAAATGGTTTAATAGTATTATTTGTAGATGAGTCATTAGTATAAGGAAAGCTTGATGGTATAGGATTAGCATTGTTACCTATATCTATCCTGTATGCGTATCACTCATACCTTGAATAGAAGTATATGAACTCTCAACGTCACTTACCTGAACAAAATAAGCAAAGTTTGATGATCCTAAATATTTATTAACATACCAGTTATTAGGATATTGAAAAGAAAAAATATCATTTGTATAGGTTTTCCAATTGGCAGACTCATCAGGATTAGTTGGTGCAGGGCTAGAACTGGAAGCTAAAGTTGGTTGTGGGGGTTTTGGAGTGGTAACTGGGGTTGGAGAAGTAGGGGTAGCTTGCCCAGAGGAATTTTGGCGAAGGGTTGATTTGCCCAAGTAAAATGCTCCGGCAATTGCAGCAATAACCAGCACTCCTGCTAAAAGGAAAATTAAAGTTTGTCCTTTTTGTATAAATTAATCATATCATATCCAAAATGGCCCAAACCTATGACAGAATGTCATAAAAAATGACAATTTAGTGTGCGATCGTACAGGTAATTGATATATCCATAAGTTTAGCCCGCAACCCTAAAGGTTGAAGCGTAAACTTGTGTGATAAAGGTGGAATAACTTCAGTTAAATCGGGCCTTGACAACAGTTAGCAGTCATGATATGTTAGTGCTAGTTCTTAACATATGGCAGATCTAACGGATCGACAACAAGCACTTTTAAAAGCAATCGTAGAAGAATATATTGAAGCGGCGGAGCCGGTGGGTTCTGAAGTGATCGAAAGAAAGCATAATTTGGGGGTTTCCCCTGCCACCATTCGGATTGAAATGGGTCGCTTAACCGACATGGGTTATTTGAGACAACCGCACACGTCAGCCGGACGGGCACCGACATCAATGGGTATGAAGTTTTTTATTGCTGAACTGATGAAGGAAAAAACCTTGCCGGTGGCGGCTGAAGTGTCCATCAAAGATAAAATGATGGCTCAAAGGCACAAGCAGGAAAGGCTTTTGAAAGAAGCAGTGACTGCTTTGGCTCAACGGCTGGATATGTTGGGATTGGCAATTGATGAAGAAGGTCGGAGCGTCTATGCCGGGGCAGCTAATATTTTGGATTGGCCGGAATTTTACGATATTGATGTAGCCAGGTATGTTTTGTCACTTTTTGATGAAAATCCCAGGCTGCAGGAAATAATTGGTAGAGCAGTCGGGTCTGATCCAGTCCATATATTGTTTGGGGAAGATATGGAGTTTGAATATCTTCGCCCGACCGGCTTTGTATTTACAAAGTACAATGCAGGCAATAACAAAGACGGAGTGATTGGGGTTATCGGGCCGGCGCGGATGAACTTTCCGTTGGTGCTGCCTTATGTTAAATATGTCAGAGATTTGTTAAATGAAGCGATAAGAATCTAAAATTATGACTAAGAAACAAGACAACAAAGTTACAGAATTAGAAGAAAAGGTTAATCAGCTCGATGCGCAACTTAAAAGAGCGGTAGCCGATTACCATAATTTGGAAAAAAGAGTGGCGGAAGGCCGGTCAGAGTTAACCAAGTGGGGTACCGGAGAGCTGCTGGTTAAGATTCTGCCTGTTTTGGATCATCTGGCGCAAGCGTTAGTTGGTGCAAGTGAGGCTGATAGGCAATCGGGTTGGTTTAGAGGAGTGGAGCTGGCTGTAAAAGAGCTGAAACAGGTATTGCAGTCTGAGGGATTGGAAGAAGTTGATGCTGAGGGTGAATTTAATCCCGCTTTGCAGGAGGCTGTTGACACAAGGGCGGGGGATGATAATAAAATATTAGAAGTAGTCCGCAAGGGCTACACTTTAAACGGTAAAGTGTTAAGGCCGGCAGCCGTAGTGGTAGGTAGAAAGGAACAAGCAAATGGCTAAAATTGTAGGAATTGATTTAGGTACAACTAATTCATGTGTGGCAGTGATGGAGGGCGGCAAGCCCAAAGTTATCCACTCAGCTGAGGGGGAAAATACAATTCCTTCAGTGGTGAATCCGATTAAGAATATCGTCGGGCGGGTGGCCAAAAGACAGGCAATTGTTAATCCCAAAGAAACCATTTTTTCTATCAAGAGGCTAATGGGTCGCAAATTTACTGATCCAGAAGTGCAGAGGGATATGAAATGGTTGCCTTATACCATTAAAGAAGGCCGGGAAGGGATGGCGGTAGTGGAAGTGGAAGGCCATGAATACACCCCACAGGAAATTTCCGCCCAAATTTTAGGAAAGATAAAAGCTGATGCCGAATCCTACTTGGGTGAAAAAGTCACCGACGCAGTGATTACAGTGCCGGCGTATTTTGATGATGCTCAGAGACAAGCTACCAAGCAAGCCGGGGAAATTGCCGGATTAAATGTTCAAAGAATTATTAATGAACCAACGGCAGCCGCACTGGCTTATGGTTTGGATAAATCCCACGCTCACACTATTGCGGTTTATGATTTGGGTGGCGGAACTTTTGATATTTCTATTCTGGAACTGGGTGACGGCGTAATTGAAGTCAAATCTACTAACGGCGATACCCATCTGGGCGGTGATGATTTTGATCAAGTTATTATCGATTGGTTAGTAGAAGAGTTTAAAAAAGAGCAGGGGGTTGATCTAAAGAGTGACCGGCAGGCTTTGCAAAGACTGCGGGATGCGGCGGAAAAGGCCAAAATTGAGCTTTCTTCCTCAATGGAGGCAGAAATTTCCATACCGTTTATTACTGCTGATTCTTCCGGACCAAAACATTTAGAAACGAAGCTGTCCCGAGCCAAGCTGGAAGCGATGGTTAAGCCTTTGATTGATAAATCCTTTGAGGCGGTGAAAGCAGCTTCAAAAGACGCCAAGCTAGAGGCCAAACAAATTAATGAGGTGGTATTGGTGGGAGGAATGACCCGGATGCCGTCAGTGCAAAAAGCCGTCCAAGACTTTTTCGGTAAAGAACCGCATAAAGGAATTAACCCGGATGAAGTGGTGGCAGTTGGTGCAGCTATTCAGGGCGGAGTATTAGGCGGGGAAGTTAAAGACGTATTACTATTGGATGTGACTCCCCTGACTTTAGGTATTGAAACTTTAGGCGGGGTTAGAACGGCGTTGATTGCCAGAAATACCACCATCCCGACTTCCAAATCAGAAGTTTTTTCAACTGCTGCTGACAACCAGCCGGCCGTGGAAATTAATGTTTTGCAAGGCGAGCGGGAAATGGCGGCAGATAATAAATCTTTGGGCAGGTTTACTTTAGACGGGATTCCACCAGCTCCCCGTGGTGTGCCGCAAATTGAGGTGACTTTTGATATTGATGCTAATGGGATTTTGAATGTGTCAGCCAAAGATAAAGCCACTGGCAAAGAGCAAAAGATTACTATTTCCGGTTCCACCGGTCTATCCAAGGAAGAAGTGGAAAAGATGACTAAAGAGGCAGAAGCTCATGCTGAGGAAGATAAGAAGAAAAAAGAGGCAGTAGAGATCCGGAATCAGGCTGATACTTTAGTATTTACTGCAGAACGTACTTTAAAAGATGCCGGCGATAAGATCTCTGCGGATGTTAGGACCGATGTAGAACAAAAGCTAAATGACCTCAAAGGTGTGATCCAAACCGCTTCGCCTGAAGATTTAAAACCGAAGATGGAAGTTTTGTCAGAGACTTTGCAAAAAGTGGGGGCAGCTATGTATCAGCAACCAGGTCAGGGACAGCCCGGCGGAGAGCAGCCAGCTGGTGAACAGACTCAAGGCGAATCCGGTGAAGCCGGACCAAAAAAAGAAGAAGCGGTTGAAGGAGAAGTGGTGGAAGAAGAGAAGAAATAATGATTACTAGAGAGATTGCTCCGGAAGAAAGAATTGCTACTGAAGAGCCTGAGGAGTGTATCCATCGGACTTACGACCAGATCCGGCTCAGACAATTTGGGAAAAGAACAAATAGGACGCACAGACTTGGAGATGTTTTACCAAGCGTTATAGAGGAGTTCCGAAGAACAACATACAAACCGCTCCCGCCCGAGCAAATAAAGATTAATAACAAGGGTTATGCTGAGTTAGCGCAGGTCGTTGCGGACTTAGAAAACAGAAGACGATAAATGAAATTTGAATGAAGAAGTGAATGTTTGCCTCGGGAGACCGGGGCTTTTTTAAATATAAGATGTACAATGTATAATAGACAATCCGGAGATTAATTATGGCTGCAAAAAGAGATTACTACGAAGTTTTGGGTATTACTAAAAACGCTTCGGAGGCGGAGATTAAGTCTGCCTACCGGAAATTGGCCCGGAAACATCACCCGGATATAGATAAAGCTGCCGGAGCAGCGGAAAAATTCAAAGAAATTTCTGAGGCTTACCAAGTTTTATCCGACTCGCAGAAAAAGGGAGCTTATGATCAATTTGGCCAAGCGGCATTTGATCGTGGTGGTGCCGGAGCGGGTGGGCCTTTTGGAGGAGGTAATCCATTTGGAGGCGGGGGTGGTTGGCAAACATATTCTTGGTCTTCCAGTGGCGGAAATCCTTTTGGTGGGGATTTTGGTGGGTTTGAAGACCCATTTGAATTATTTTCCCAAATTTTTGGTGGCGGCTCCCCTTTTGGCCAACAATTTAGAAGACGTCCTACTTACCAGTTAAGCTTGAGCTTTGATGAAGCTATTCATGGGGTGACTAAAGAAGTGGAAATTGAATCCAGGAATCCGGATGGCAGGATCCAAAGAAAAAGAATGAAGATTAAAGTGCCGGCCGGGGTAGATAACGGTACCAAAATGAGGTTTGATGATTTGGATATTGTTTTTAATGTGGCCAGAAACCCGGAATTTATCCGGGAAGGGGCGGATATTTTTTCTGAGATTACGGTCAATATTCCGCAGTTGGTGTTAGGAGATATCTTTGAAGTTAATACTGTGCAGGGCCGGGTTAAAGTTAAGGTGCCGCCGAGTACTCAGCCCGGATCGCTGGTTAAATTAAAAGGTAAAGGCGTTCCCCGTTTAGGTAGTAGCGGCCACGGCGATCACTATGTCCGGGTCAATCTGGAGGTTCCGCAAAACCCATCCAAACAGGAAAAACAGCTTTACGAAGAACTGAAAAATTTATCTGCTGAGAAAAAAGGGTGGTTTTAACTTCCTTTTGTCATTGCGATCCCGAAGGGGTGTGGCAACCTTTCAAGCTAATTAAATTATTTAAATTGAAGTTCCAGGCTGAAGAGTTTAAGATAGTAAATATGAAGAAAGCTTATTTACCTTTTACGATGTTGTTATTAGTTTTATTCAGTTTGCCATCCTTTACAAAAGTTTTTGCAGCTGAGGAGCCAGTGATTTTTAATGTTTCTCCTAAAGGAGCGCTTAATCCTGGTGATAGCTATACTGTAAGTTTAACTGTTTATCGTGATGAAAGCCGTAGAGAATTATGTAATGATTGCCAAGTAAAATTAAAATTTGTTGATAATGATGGGACGGGACAGCCAGGTGATGAAATTTTACAAGGAAATAATAAAACAGATGCTTTAGGTGAGTTGGAAGCAACAGTGACTTCTTATACTGTAATCCCAGATATTGGAGGAAGACAGATTATTGCAGAAATAACTTTGCCGAATGGAGTAAAGTTCTCTTCGTCTCCGCTATTACTAAGCTATAGAAACATACCTATGCTTGGATTTGTAAGACTTATAACAAAACTAGTTTCAGAGGGATATAGGCTTCCTCCGATGGGGAATATCTATCCTGCCATAACCAAGCAGAATTATTTAGGTAGCGGCATCAGACAAATTTCACTAGAAATAAATAGACCGTTTGGTACCAAAAGTTATGCTATTTATGTTTTTCCAAAAGATAAATGGGCTCAAAATTCCAGTGATTTAAACAATTGGTATCAGCAGCATTTAGCCAAGATTACTACAAATAGTAAAACGAAGATTGATGTAAGCGCCTTTGATGATTTGAAAATCAGCGTATTGGCCTGTAGTCAAGTCGGTTCAGTTATGTCCTTTACCTCGGTCATGCCTTGTGTTGGACCTGATGATGTTATTTTGTCAAAGCTCGAGCATACAGCAACTCAGAGCGGAGAGATTGTTATGCCTTTAAACGCAGATCAACAGAAATCTATACAAGAAGAGCAAAATCAATTTGATCAGCTTTTTATCGGTCCAATAAAAGCTGTTCTTGAAGGCATCTACGCTAAATTCTAGCTTAAAACAATCCGACAATTCTGTCATTTTCATCGTTGAGGCATATTTTCAAGAAAAAAGGCTGGTTTTAGCTTTAAACCGTTACGCCTTGGGCCCGGAGTTGGGCAGTTTTTTTCTGTGAGCAGTCTTCACATCTGAACTCAGGTTGGGCAGATAGCCGATCGTAATTGGCAGATTTAGCCAGCCGGTAGCCTCTGGTAACTTCCCCGCAGTCGGCACATTCAGCATTTTCTTTAATTTCCCACTGAGACTGGAGCATTTTGGAGGTAAAAATGAACCTGTCCACCCAGAAAAAGATTAAGCCGCCGATTAAATTGGCCACCGTTGAACCGATCCAGTCTTCAGTGGTGCCGAAAATGGAAGGTGAGTGTTTAAAATAGGCTACCACCGGGGCTAAAATAGGCGTGCTTAATTGCCATCTGACCAAATACAAAAAATACCTTTTAAAATTAATTCCCATGGGTGAAATACCACATTATCATACGTTTATTTTGAGCGGCAATACCTTGTAATAAACTGCGAAGGATGAAAGCTCGAAATATCTGTTCCTTAAGGGGGTTCATTCTTGACTTCAATTAGGCAAAGGATTAAAATGTTGGTGGTTAATAATCAAAAAGATTATCGGAAGCGCAAGCGATCGTAATCAAAGGACTTAAGAGGTGGGCTAGTCCCACCTTTTTTAAACTTATGGCACAAGCACGAACAGAATTTGCAGCAGCATTAAATCAAATAGCCTCAGAAAAAGGGGTAGAGGTGAGCGTGGTATTAGATGCGATCAAAATGGCTGCTTTAGCCGCCTACAAAAAAGATTTGATGCTGCGAAATGAACCAATTCCGGAAGATTTTGAAGAGTTTACCTCAGAAGTTGATTCGGTAACCGGCGGAATTTCCATTCTGCATGGGGAAGAAAATGTGACTCCTCCCGGATTTGCCCGGATTGCTGCCTCAATTGCCAAACAAGTTATCATGCAGAGATTAAATGAGGCAGAAAGGGGTACGATTTTGGCAGAATATGAAAGCAAAATCGGGGCGGTGATTTCCGGCAGCATCCAAAGACAAGAAGGCAATACTTTTTTTGTAGATTTGGGTCGGGCTGAAGGAGTTCTGCCTCCCTCAGAGCAGGTTCATACTGAAATGTATCACCAAAACCAAAGATTAAAGTTTTTGGTTAAAGAAATTCGGGAAACTAACCGCGGATCAGAAGTAATAGTGTCACGTTCTGATACAAATTTAGTCAAAGCTCTATTTGCTTTAGAGGTGCCGGAGATTCAATCCGGGGCGGTGGAAATTAAAGTAATTGCCCGGGAAGCCGGTTCCAGAGCCAAGATTGCCGCTGTTTCTACTCAGGATGGCGTTGACCCGGTTGGCAGTTTAGTTGGTCAAAAAGGCGTGCGGGTTCAGGCAGTGATTGGTGAATTAGGTGAGGAAAAGATTGATATTATTAGTTATTCTGATGATCCCGCCAGATTTATTGCCGCGGCTTTATCTCCGGCCAAAGATATTCAGGTTAGACTAAATGAAGCTGATAAAATTGCCACTGTGACCGTGCCACAATCTCAGCTGTCTTTGGCTATCGGTAAAGGCGGACAAAATGTCCGGCTGGCAGCTAAATTAACCGGTTGGAAGATTGATATTGTGGGGGCAGAGGAACCGGAAGTGATTGGAGAACAAAAAGAAGAGCCTCAAGCTGGCGAAGCAGTCACGGTTCAGCTTCCAGCAGAGGAAACTTCAGCCGAGGATGAAAAAGCAGAGGCTACTGATCCAAATAAAACTGAAGGTGAAGCTATAGCAGAAGCTGCTGAGGAAAATATTACCCAGGCAGAACAAGATGAATCTAAGGGTGGGGAATTGGAAGAGGATCAGCCGGCTGAACCGCAAGCAGCAGCTGATGCTGAAGCTGATATTGAATCTGCAGACGAAGAGACTGAAAAAGAGAAGCTGACAGAAGAGCAAGGGTCGATGGAGGAAATTCCGGAGGCAGAGCGGGGAGATTTGATTGGAGATCACGAGCCTTTACCGTCAGAAACAGCTCCGGCTGAAGATGTAGAAACTAAAGAACAAGAAGAAGCAAGCGAAAAGAATCAAGAATGAAGCTATGAAAATTGACCTTCAAGACCTCAATTCTTAGTTCTGGCCGCTTACTCTTTTTGAAAAGGAGATAAGATTATGGCAGAACAACAAAGACCGCCAATAGTAACTATACTTGGCCATGTTGATCATGGTAAGACTACCTTACTCGATTTTATCCGTAAATCTTCCGTGGCGGCCAAAGAGTATGGCGGAATTACCCAGCATATCGGCGCTTATCAAGTGACTCATGATGGTAAATTAATTACTTTTATAGATACCCCAGGGCATGCAGCTTTTGAAAAAATGCGTTCTAGAGGGGCTAATGTAGCAGATATTGCCATTTTGGTGGTGGCTATTGATGACGGAGTTATGCCGCAAACTACAGAGGCCATTAAGCATATTCAGGCAGCCAAAGTGCCGATGATTGTGGCTGTTAATAAGGTCGACTTGATGTCGCCCTTGCCTTCGCCTAGCGGCGAACGTAAAACGGATTTTTCTAATCCACAACTTAAAATTGCAATGGAGAAGCTGAAAAAGCAATTATCTGATCAAAAAATCAATTTGGAAGAATATGGCGGAGATGTGCCATTGGTGCCAATTTCTGCCAAAACCGGGGAGGGAGTGGATAAATTACTGGAAATAATTTTGTTGGTGGCGGAACTACATGAATTAAAGGGTGATTCGGCTCTTCCGGCTGCTGGGGTAGTGATTGAGGCAACTTTGGATAAATTTAAAGGTTCGGTGGCCACAATTTTAGTTAGAAACGGTACCTTGAAAAAAGGTGATCAAATTATGGTAGGGGGAGTTAAGGGAAAAATCAGGGGATTGTTTGACTATAGCAGTAAATCAGTTGACAGCGCCGGTCCGTCAACTCCTGTGGAGGTGTTAGGTTTGGAAGGAGTGCCAGCAGTGGGGGCGGTGCTTGGAGAGTTACCGGAAGTAAAAGAAGCCGAAGCGGTTCAGTCCTTAGTGGATAAACTCAGACAGGGTAAAACTAAAACCTTAAAAGTGGTAATTAAAGCAGATGGACATGATCTGGCT
>JAMDBX010000039.1 GCA_023487645.1 Patescibacteria group bacterium
TGAAGGGATACCGGTGGAAATCCAAAGCCGGGTGAAGCATAGTTATTCTTTATATACTAAACTGATGCGTCCGGAAATTAATAAGGATTTAAGTAAGATCCATGATCTAATTGCCTTGCGAATTATTGTCTCAACGACTGAAGAGTGTTATAAAACTTTAGATTTAATCCATAAACTTTTTAAGCCGTTGTCTGAGCCCATATCCGATTATATTGCCCATCCTAAGCCCAATGGCTATCAATCGATCCACACTCGGGTTTATGGTCCGGGAGATCTTCCTTTTGAAATTCAAATCAGGACCAGAAAAATGCATGATGAGGCGGAATACGGTTTGGCAGCCCATTGGAATTATGCTGAAAAAAAAGAAAGCGGGTTGTCTGATGAAAAGATCAGCCAGGGAATTGCTACCAGTGCTGAAAAATTAGAGTGGGTAAAAAAGTTAAGCCAATGGCAAACAGAGATTACGGATGATACGGAATTTTTAAAGACCATAAAAACCGATTTTTTTGGCCAAAGGATTTTTTGTTTTACTCCCAAAGGTGATGTCAAGGATTTACCAGCTAAAGCTACACCGATTGATTTTGCTTACTTAGTCCATACGGAAATGGGCAATTTAGTAAGCGGGGCTAAGGTTAACGGCAAAGTTGTATCTTTGGATACCAAGCTTAAAAACGGGGATGTGGTGGAGTTGGTTTTATCTAAAGACCATGCCAAAAAACCCCAGCCTGAGTACAACCCCTTAGCCAAAAGAAGGATCAAAAAAGCTTATGCTTTGAATTGATAATTATTACAGCGAGTACTTTTATCTCTGTCAAGGAAAAAAGGAATGTTGCTTAATTTTTCTTAGAGAAAAATCCAACCCTTTAATATTTATTTGATCATTATGACCTTCGTTTTTAAAAAGTTTCCAAAAAACACCATTGCGGCTTTTGTCCTGTTGTAACTTTTGATAAAATTGATAACTTTTTCTCCAGTTTATTGATTGGTCTTTATCCCCATGGCATATATAAACGTATTTTCCTTTTAATAATTCCGGATGATCTAAGGGGTTGTACTCAGACAAGTGACCGGCAAAGATCTCCGGCCATTCTGAATCTTTATACCCTCGATAGATATTTTCCCATCCATTTTCGATTAGTATATCAGTTTGTAAAACATCTTCTTCAGGAAATTCAGTTTTTCCTTGGGTATTCCAGTCTAAAACAGACTTGAGTAAACAGATGTGTTTTATTTGTGAATGTTTATATTTTTCAAGGAAAGGAACAATCGCCCCTCCCCAACTACTTCCTACAAGAACAATATTTTGAAATTTAAGTTTTATTTTTTTTTGTGTGTCTACCTGTGTTGCCACTAATTTACCTCTTAAAAAGTCTTCAGATTCATAAATAGTTTGAAGACAATTTTTAAAATTAAAATTGCCATAAGACCTACAGTATCCGATGTAATCGGGTATAAAAAGCGCATAATTGTACTTCTTTGCTGTTGGCCAAAGAGGGGAGTCACCCGTATCAGCAAAAGACGGACCTCCTTTAGCATAAATAATAGCTGAGTTGGTAGGAAAGGATGGAAGATAGAGTATTCCAATTACTTGATGGATTTTAACATTAATTATGATATCTTGATTTTTATTTTTTTTCACAATTTTATCTAATTATTTTTAAATTTCTTTAAGTGCAGCAATAATAGATGTATTTAACCCCAGATCTTTAGGATGGGTAATAACAACTCCTGCAACCGGACTTTGTCCTTTTTGTATGACATCTTTAAGCCTTAAGAGCATAAGGCCGGTATCTGCACGTTCTTCAAAAACTTGAAGCCCTACAATAGCTTCTGGATCTTGAGATGCTAGATCTAAAATTTTGAGCATTGCCTGTTTGCCAGGTGTGTAGGGGATGAGGTCTTGCGATTGGCCTTTATTAACCCTTATTCCTTCTTTGGCTCCGGTTATTAATATACTACCTAAATCAGCTATGGGTTGGAGCGCAGATAAGAAGGCCTCTTCCGGTGGTAGACTGTGGTCCTGTGCCTTAAAGGTATCGTAATGAAAATTCACAACCTCTTTAATCTTTGGAAAATTTTTAACCATTTTTTCCCAAACGTTTCTTGTTTCTTCGATCCCTAATGACTGATACCTTGTTAACATTTTTCTAAGTGATCCTCGAAATGATGTATACCACGGAAAACCTTCTAATTGTTGAGCAGTAGAAAGTACTTCACAAACCTTGTCTTCTATTGGTGACGTTTTAAGTATTTTTACTTCAAAATTTCCATCTAAAGGAGATGTGTCTGCCTTTATTTGTAATCCTTCTTCTGCTAGAAGTAATTCTATAGATCTATCTGAAAAATAAACCATTCCTTCCTCTACTGTGCAGGCATCGGGAGAAGTGCAAAGTACTCGATCAATAGTAGAAGTTGTGACCCCCGCAATTTCTAATATTTCAGCCATAGTTTGTCTGTATCGAGGCATCTGAACATCTTTAGAAATTAAACTCCATGTTCTTGCTGGAAAATTCGGATTAACTGCCTCAGAAAGAGAAATTCCTTTTGAATCAATTTGCGCTTGCTCATCTTGTTGAGAAATTTTTAACGTACTTAATATCTCATTTTGTTGTTGGTTGGGTAGACCTTTAATAAGATAACCTACCTCTAGGGCAAGAATATTATGAGGAAATCTATGGGCTATATATTGTTGGAGATGTGAAGAACGAGCTATGCGGGATATCTCAGGAATGTCTCCCGCTAATGCAATTCCCCTTCGGGTGCCCTGAATAGATATTAGGCGCGTCTTTTTGCTTATATCGCAGTCTATAATTCCTTCAGTTTGCGCTGCCTCCCAAATTTCATCCCACGATACAGGTTCCAAATCATCATGGTATCGAGAATACCGTTCTTGTTCTATTAAAGAAAATCTTCTAACTAAACTTTCTAATGTTTCTGTTGCCATATTAATAAAAAACCTCCCGTTTGGGAGGTCTGATTTGCTTTTGGGTTTTTAGGTTTTATTACCTAAAGCGACCTCCCAGATGAACTCCTAAAAGAAGGAGCCCTCCAAGGAGGCAAATAATAACAATATTCAAATTTGTTAACAAAAATTGATCCATAAATTTATAGCAGAATTTAAAATATTTTAAACTACGCTTGACTGCCGTGTCAAGATGTGCTATTTTTAAATTATGTTACATAGTCAACCAACCAATTTTTTTTACTTTTGGTTTACTCCCTTTATCGGGAGGTTGGTTGATGTCTTGAGGACATAAATTTAAGTCTTTAAGATTTTAAACTAACTAACCTCCTTTAAGGGAGGTTTTTTTATGGGAAATTAAAGGAGATCAAAAAATGGTAGTGAATATAGAAATTGAAAGAAAACAAACAGATCCAATTCTTAATAAAGATGATCGATTAAGCCAGGCCTCTCGGAGGTGGAATATTGGTGAAATTAAGAGATCTGTAAATGGCGAGATTGTAAGCCTGTCTCTTAACACACCCGAAAAGAATTTAACAATTTTGGAAAAATTACAAATACGGGCTATAAAAAGCAGAAGCGGCATGTATTTACACAGAGATAATATTGCGGCTGAAATTTTAGATGGTTTACCAGATTTGCTAAGGATTGTGATTAAAAGTGGAGATTATACGATGGTGGTTTGCTGTCAGGGAAATGTTGGGCTTTATCCAAGATACCCTAAAAGGCTTTTATCAAATAATGGAGTAGTAGTAAAAGTCGATAAATAAGATATATGAAAGATCTGTTAAAAATAAAAATTCATATTATTGGAGGGACAGGTCAAATGGGAAGTTGGCTCAAGAATTTTTTAGAAAGCCAAAAGTTAGAGGTAACAATCAGTGGAAAATCCGGAGTAAATAATACGCTCTTTAAAAAAGCGGAGATTATTTTTATCTGTGTACCGATTTCTGTTGCCCCAAAAGTAATTTTACAAACCGCTAAACTAGTAAAAAAGAATACTTTATTGGTTGATTTATCTTCAGCAAATAATAAAACTGCTAAGTCTTTAAAAAAGACAGGATTGCCGTCACTAACTGTACATTTTTTATTTGGACCCACCGTGACTTCTCTACAAAATCAGAAAGTAGTTTTTTGTCCTATTAAAAATAGTTCTTTGATAGATAAATTGCGGAAGATTTTTGAAGAAGCGGGGGCAAGAGTTCTAGAAATGACTCCTCAAGAACATGATTTTCAAATGGCTCATATTCAAGGGCTTACCCATTTTGCAAATTTAATATTGGCTAAAGTTTTAATTAAAAATGGTATTGATTTGACCGGAACCGTTTCTACTCCCGTCTTTTTAGGACAGATTTCCACTATTTCGCGAGTGATATCACAAGACCCGGAATTACTGACAGAAATTCAATTAGGCAATCCTTATTCTTTAAAAATTATTAATTTATTCAATAAATATGCAAGAGATTTAGAGGAGCTAATTAATCAAAAAGACCGGCTAGTTATAGAAAAAGAGTTTGCTAAGATTCACCAAGATATAGAACCGATGCCTTTTTCTGTTCCGCTAACAAAAATGAATAAAAAAGTAGGAACTGTAAAATTACCTAAAGTGAAAGCTTCAGTGGGTTTTTTGGGACCGAAAGGGACTTTTTCCAATCAGGCTGTGCTTAAAGTTACTGATGAAAAAATACATCATTTAATTCCCCTCCCCTCTGTTTATGAAATTTTCGCTGCTGTTTCTGCAGGGAAAGTGGATTTCGGAATTGTACCGGCGGAAAATTCTATTGAAGGATCGGTTAGAGAAACTCTTGATTTCTTAGTTGACTTTAATTTAAAAGTTAATTTTTCAACAGAAATACCGGTTCATCAAAATTTACTTGCTAAAGGCAAAAAATTGGACAATCTTAAAAAGATAATTTCTCATCCCCAGGCTTTGGCCCAGTGCCGAAGTTGGCTGAGAAATAATCTTCCTCAAGCAAAGTTAGAGAGCGCTGCTAGTACATTGGCTGCCGTCGCAGATATGGATGATTCAAGTATGGCAATGATTGGTCCTTCCTTGGCGGCAAAAATTTATGATTTGCAACTGTTGGCTAAAGATATTGAGGATAACCAAAACAATTTTACTAAGTTTTTTATCATTTCTAAACAACCAATTAGGGGGATTACCAGCGAAAAAACATTGTTAATGCTGACAGTTTTTAACCGGGTGGGCATACTTCGAGACATTTTAAGCGTTTTTGCTGATAGCGAAATTAATCTAAACAAGATAGAATCCCGTCCAAGCAGGGAAAAGATTTGGGATTATTCTTTTTTCATCGAAGTAGAAGTTAACCAAAATGATCCGCATTTCATTCAGACTACAAATATACTCAGACAATATTGTCCGGTTGTAAAAGTTTTAGGAGGAATATGAGCATAGAAAATTTACCTTCTCGTTGTGGAGTTTGTTGTGTCGCCTATTATGTGCCAGAACTGAAAAAGCCTTCCGGAATTCTTTGTCCGTATTTACGGCTATCTTCTGATGAAAGCGGTACTGAATGTTCGATCCACGAGAATAAACCAACAAGATGCCGTGAATTTCAGTGCCCGAGAGGATCGGTTAGGATAATCGGAGGAAAACTGGACGGAGGAATTTTTTTAGGCAAAGCATTTCCTGATGCAGTCATTGAAAAGATGGATAGACTTGGAGTTTTAAGATACTCCCCGTTAGTAAATCGCTTTCAACATAATACCGAACCAACACTAGAGATACTACTTCCATTAAAAAAAATAGTAGATCCGAATTCCAATATTCCCAACAATAAAACACTTGAACTATTGCAGGTTAAAAAATTTCTCGAAAATCTGACAACCGAAGGAGCGCATAAGCTAGTTATTTGGATTCACTCAATACTTTCTCGAGATGATTATTATACAGTAAGAGATGCTTCCAAATTTAGACCAGCTGTTAATTTTTTGAGTTTAGGTTTTGCCAATTCTCATCTTTTAGCTGGTATTTATGGCTATGCTAGTGGTAATATTGATTTACCGAATTTCGAATGGGACTTGCTTTTAAGTAATGGTGGATGTTTTAGCCGGAACCCGAATATGGAGTTTGTTAATCTTTTAAAGGAGGCTATTGATGGACGAAATTGTAAAGTGGCGTAAAGAGATAGATGAGATTGATCGACAATTACTTGTTCTTATTGGAAAAAGACTGGAAGCGGTGCGAGAGATCGGGATATTGAAAAAGGGGATTCAAAAACAAGTAAGAGATCCTCAAAGAGAAAAAGAAAAAATAGCCTCTCTTAGTGAGGAGGCAAAGAAATTAGGTATTAGTGCACGAGTAGTTAAAAAAATTTGGCAGACATTTTTTGAGGTTGCATATATATTAGAAAAATGATTACAGCGCAAAATATTGTATTTTTTAATGGTAAGTTAATTCCTGAAGAGGATGTAAAACTTAGTGTTCGAACTCACGCCCTTCATTATGGTACTGGGTGTTTTGAAGGTATTAGAGCTTATTACAATCAAAAAGAAGATACCCTCTTTATCTTTCGCATGGAAGACCACTATAAAAGGTTACTGCAATCATGCAAAGTTCTTTTTATTTCCCTCCCCTATACAATTGAAGAGTTATGCTTAAAAACCTGTGAATTAGTCAGAAAAAATTTTGTTCAAACAGATATTTATATTCGCCCACTAGCTTTTAAATCTGGAATGGCGGTAGGCAGTTTTGACCTTACCAAAATTGAAGATAGCCTTCTGATTTATACTGTACCCATGGGAAAACATTTGAGTACAGAAGAAGCTAAAGTTAATATTAGTTCGTGGACGAGAATTTCAGATAATGCTATTTCACCTAAAGCTAAAATTACCGGAGCTTATGTGAATACTTGTTTGGCAAAAACTGAGAGTGCACTTGCTGGTTATAATGAGGCATTATTTTTGGATAACAAAGGTCATGTGGTTGAAGGTAGCGCTGAAAACATTTTTATCGTCAAAAACGGAATTATTGTTACTCCTCCTGTTTCTGATGATATTTTGCAAGGAATTACCCGCGACACGGTAATTCAACTTTTCCAGGAGGATTTGGGAACCCAAGTTATTGAAAGAAGTATTAACAGGACAGAGGTATATCAAGCGGATGAAATTTTTTTGGTGGGTACGGGAGCAGAGATCTCTCCAGTTGTTGAAGTGGATGGAAGAAAAATAGGAGATGGTAGTATCGGTAAAATAACTACTCAAATAAAAAATATTTACTATCAACTTGTTCGTGGAAAACTTTTAAAGCATAGGGAATTTTTAACTAAAGTTGCTCCTTAATCTCCATCTATTGATAAGCGTGGAGTAAGTTGTTATTATCAGATCACAATGGAAAGAACATTAATTTTAGATTGCAATCAAAAGGTTGGGAAGAAGGTAAAAATTTGCGGTTGGGTGCAAACACGCCGCGACCATGGTAAAATTGTTTTCTTGGATGTATCAGATCGCTCAGGGTTAATTCAGGTGGTAATGAAAGGCGAGATAGCAGGTGATTTAAACACTGGTGATGTTATAGAAGTTTCGGGTCAAGTAAATAAACGCCCAGAAAATTTAGTTAATCCTAAAATTCCGACCGGAGAGATAGAATTATGGACAGAAGATGTCAAAGTCCTATCTAAGTCAAAGACTCCGCCTTTTCCCTTGGATACCGACGGTTATGAAATTGGTGAAGATTTAAGATTAAAATATCGGTATTTAGATCTACGCCGTCATCGAATGCAAAGTAATATTCGTTTGCGACATAAATTTATTAAATTAATCCTGAGCGTTTTGGATGCCAGGGATTTTGTAGAGATTGAAACACCAACCCTCACTGAATCTACTCCTGAAGGAGCGAGAGATTTTCTAGTTCCCTCAAGATTACAACCTGGAAGCTTTTATGCCTTACCCCAGTCACCTCAACAATATAAGCAGCTTTTGATGGTAGCTGGGTTTGAAAGATATTATCAGATAGCTCGTTGTTTTCGTGATGAAGATCCCAGAGCGGATCGAGCGTATGGAGAATTTACTCAGCTCGATTTAGAGATGAGTTTCGTTAAAAGGGAGGATGTGATGGCATTAACCGAAGAACTAATGATTCATGTTTTTGAAAGTCTGGGGGCAAAAATTAAACAAAAGCCTTTTCCTGTTTTTACTTATAAAGAAGCAATGGAAAAGTTTGGAGCTGATAAATTCGACCTTCGGACAGAAGAAGAAAAAAAAGCTAATGTTCAAGCTTTCGCTTGGGTAGTAGATTTTCCATTTTTTGAGAAAACCGAAGAAGGTGGCTGGACTTTTACTCATAACCCATTTTCGGCTCCAAAAGAAGAACATAAGGAGTGGCTTCTTAATGGAGAAAACATTGAAGATATTCTTACTACTCAATATGATTTAGTCTGTAATGGTTATGAAGTTGGAGGGGGAAGTATTAGAAGTCATGAACCGCAGGTTCTTTTTAAAGTCTTTGAAATAATGGGTTATCAAAAAGAAGAGATAGAAAAAAGATTTGGTCACATGCTAGAAGCCTTTACATTGGGAGTGCCTCCTCATGGGGGTATTGCTCCGGGAATTGATCGGCTATTGACCTGCTTAACCGGAGAAAGATCGTTGCGGGAAGTGATTGCTTTCCCTATGAGCGGTAGTGGTCGAACTGCGGTGATGAATGCTCCGGCAGAGGTTGATGAAGCAAAATTAAACGAATTGGGAATTGCAATAAAAACAAAATAAAGACTAGATTAGTTAAATAAATGATGCCCGTTTTATATGCACTGGTTATAGCACTATTATCAATAAATTTTACTTTAAGTCTGCCCAATGTTGTGAATTTAGCCCAGACTAAAGTTTCGGCGGAAAATATTCCAAATAACCGGGTGTTAGCCGTCAACAACTTGGGTTTGCAAAACCCCGGCCAAGTAGCCGGAATAGAAAAAGTTAACATTCCTCCTAAAAATTATGGTTTGCCTGCTCCGGTTTTATCAGCTGCCTCTGTTTTGGCCGAGGATCTGGACACCGGGGTTTTACTTTATGTTAAAGATCCCAACAAAATGGTTCCGATTGCCTCAACCACCAAACTGATGACTGCTTTAGTTGCTGTTGATTATTTTAAGCCCAATGATGTTTTAACTGCCCCCGATGTTTCTGCAATTCCTCCCTCTTCTATGGGTTTAAAGACCGGAGAGCAGCTAACTTTTAGAAGTGTGCTGTATGGAATGCTGCTTAACTCCGGCAACGATGCCGCTTTTACCATTGCCGCCAATTATCCAGGTGGCCTGGACGGTTTTGTTCAGGCAATGAACAATAAAGCCCAGCAGATGGGGCTTTTCAATACCCATTTTGATAACCCGGCTGGTTTTGACAGCCCTAACCATTATTCTTCAGCTTTTGATCTGGCCAAAATTGCGGCCGCTGCAGCCAGTAATTCCCAGATAGCCCGGGTTGTGTCTACAAAAGAAACTACGGTGGCCTCATTGGATAAAACTACTATCCATAGCCTGAAAAATTTAAACAAACTTTTAAATCTGCCCGGGGTGATCGGAATGAAAACAGGGTATACTCCGGAGGCCAAAGAAAACCTGGTAGGGTTAATTGACCGGGATAACCATAAAGTTTTAACCATAGTTTTGGGCAGTAATGACCGGTTTGGGGAAACAGAAACCCTGATGAACTGGGTTTACACCAACTTCACCTGGAGGTAATTTCAATAAACTTTTAAAGGTTCCCTTTTACTTGAATTGGCTGGGCATATTCTGCCAAGAGTTTTTCATCTTGGATTATTCCTGTCCCGTGTTCGTTCCATAACTGTCTTCTTTTAGCAAACTCATCCTGACTTCTGGTAATTAGTACGTGAGTCCCAAATTCTGTAGTATTAGTTTGATTTCTTCTGGAATTGGTACTCTCCAAAGAATTTCCTCTCCACTGGCTGGATTTAAAACCCGGGCATCAGTAATC
>JAMDBX010000073.1 GCA_023487645.1 Patescibacteria group bacterium
TTCTTTCTTCTTAAACTATAATGATTCGCATACAAATTTTTTATTCTAGGATCATTGTCTACCTGGTCTCCAGTCATTCCCGGAGCGGGTATCTTTGTCATTTCTGACGCAATTGTAGTTGTCACATCGGCACTAGGAAAATCAACCCCTAAGGGGTTGGGGCCACCGACTATTCCTCCATCAATCGACCACAGCGAAGCTTTATGTTTAGGGCTAGGCGCACAAGCTGCTACCAATGCCGTACCAACAGCACCAGCCACCATCCTCCCAAACTGTCTTCTGGTATATTTTTCCCCAAAAAGTGATTCAACTTTGTTGGACGCATCCATGAATAATTTCAAAGGGGTAGGTATAAACTTATCTAATAAATTAGTTTGAATAAGATGTTTAGGATCAAATTGAGAAGCAATTCGTTCTTGAACTTGCTTAACAAAATATGTAAAAACATCTCTGCGTGTTCCAGAATCAGGCTGAGGTGCCACCTCCACCGTTGGAAAGTCGTTATTTAATCCATCTTGCTCTCGTTCAGTCATAATACTTTGGTAATATACTATAGGGCAGGAATAATGTCAAGGCTAAAAATATATTCATGATAAATAAAATAAACAAGACAAAATCTATAAGGATTGATGCCATAAAAATTAACTTATCATTATAGTTTAAGAAGAAAGAAAGGAAATTGTAATAAATTTGTTAAAGTAAGGTTGCAACAAATGTTGGGTGCTCATCCCTGCCCTAGATGAGCTCCCAACACCAATTACAACCTCAATAAAATTGAGGGGTTGACCCTTCGACTGGTTCGACTTCGCTCACCACAAGTCCACTCAGGGTGAACCTGAATGAAATTGAGGGGTTGACAAGACTTCCATTTTATGGAAATCTAATATTAGACATAACTTCTAACTGCTCTTGAAGTTATATCCAAGAAAAGAGGCATTGCCTCAATTCGAAATTAACAAAGGGCATTGCTATTCGAGTCCGTCTGCGGTAGTAATGCTCTTTTTTTATGGTCTAAATACCCTATCTCTCTATATTTTTAAAGTACTTATTAAAAAGGTTTCTTAGTCCGTCTGCTACCAAGAAACTTTTTTAACCTCTAACCATCAAAATTAATTTCTGATCAGAATCTGATAAAACCTTTTTTACCTGTTCCACCACTGCGTCGGTGCGTTTGTAATCCAACCTCCTGAGCTTGGTTTGAGCCTTTTTTAAGTTTAACATCTCCCCAAACATAACATAGCCAAAATTATTTGTCAATATTTATTAAACCCATAGGATTTTTACTGGTAAAAATTGATAGGCTTGTAGTTTTATAAATAGGACTACACCTATATATTAGCTCATTAGAACAGTCTAATCTGGGATATACTTTTAGATTTCCACTGGAAAATTGTTAATGTGGATAAGTGAAGCTTACTGTTCTACCTTTTTCCCAAAAATCATTCTTCCTGCCGGGCCTTGAATAATTTTAGCCACTTCAATGTTGATTTCCCGGCCAATTAGGGAAGCAGCTTCCTTGACTACTACCATTGTCCCATCCCTCAGGTATCCTACTCCCTGGTTTTTATCCTTGCCGGGCTGAATGATTTTGACCATCAGTTCTTCTCCGGGGACAGGTAAAGTCTTTAAAGAATTAGCCAGCTCATTTAGATTTAAAACCCGTACTCCCCGCAAAGTTGCTACCCGGTTTAAGTTAAAATCGCAGGTCACAACCCGGCCGTGCAGGGCTTTACCCAAGCGCACCAGTTTGTCGTCAACTGTTTTGCCTGCCAAGTCTTTGTCCCATACCTCCAGTTTAAGGCCACCGACTTTTTTTAAGGCATCAATAATCTCAAAACCCCGCCTGCCCCGGGCCCTTTTGACGGCATCTGCAGAATCGGCTACTTGTTGCAGCTCGGTTAGAACAAAGCCGGGAACCAAAATCAGCCCGGCTAAAAACCCGGTCTTGGCCACATCCAAAATCCGGCCGTCAATAATACAGGAAGTATCTAAAATCATCGCTCCCCCGATACTTAAATTGTCTTCCCCGGAGCCGGTAGATCCGGTGCGTCCGGAAGTAGGTAAAAGAGATAATCCGCGGGAAGAGAGGTTAGTTAACTGATTAATGATTTCAAAAGCCACCCGGGTGGTTACCTGCTTAACTAGCCTGGTAGTGGTCTTGACTACCCAGGAGGCCAGGGAAGCAAAAGTTAAAAGGCCCACTAAAACCCCGATTAAGCCATAAACAGCCCTCGTTTGGCCAGTGGTAAAAGGAGAAGGTAAAGGTAAAGCTCCACCCAAAAGTACTCCTACCAAACCTAAAATAAACGCCGTCACCACAGTAGCCCAAAAGTGGAACTTGCTCACTAAATTTCCTCCTCTGAAGCTATTTTACCTTGTATGGGATGCCAAGATCAAGCAAGGGGTAAGGTGAAGCTAAATGTAGTCCCCTGGCCTAAACCTTTAGAAAAAACCTCAATTTTTCCTTTATGGGCCTCAACAATACCTTTAGTAATGACCAGTCCTAAGCCCGTCCCGCTTTTTTCCCCTGTCCTACCTTTTCCCAGTTGTTCAAATTTGGAAAAAAGTTTAGGTATATCCGAAGGCACAATTCCCTCACCACTATCCGTCACCGAAACTAGAATTTGGTTACTTTGAAAATGGGCCCCCAAAGTAATCTTTCCTTTATCTGTATATTTAATGGCATTAGAAAGTAAATTATCCAGAACTTGGCCAAGGCGTTTATGGTCAAAGGCCACAGCCGGTAAATTAGGGTCAATCTCGGTCTCTAAATGAAGCATTTTATGATCAACTAAAGGTTTAAATAAGGCAACTTTTTCATCCAAAAGCTGTTTTAAGTCCCCGACTTTTTCTACTACCACAAACTTTCCGGCCTCCATCTTGGCTACATCGAGTAAATCATTAACCAGGGAAAGCATCTCTGTGGTAGTAGATTTAATAATTTCCAAATTCTGTTGCAGATGTTCGCGGGTTAGTTGAGGCATCTCCGAGAGGAGGCCCTCAGTACCGTAGCTAATCGTTGTCAATGGGGTTCGCAGTTCATGGACCATCATTGCGGTGAAATTTTCCCGCAGTTTCTCCAGTTGCCGCTCTCCGGTAACATCATGGAAAACCACCACAATCCCCAGGTGGTAACCAAATTTATCTTTCACCGGTTCGGCATCAATCTGCAAAGCCTTATCTCCAATTTCAAACTCCGTAACTTTCACCAAACTTTGTTGTTGAAGTGCCTGGCCAATCACCCCCCTCAGGTCAATCTTCCCCCCCAAGGCTGCGGAAATATCGAACAAATTAATTCCTCTTTTTAAGTCTAAAAGCTTGACTACAGCCTGATTAGCTACCAATAAATTAAAACCGGAATCAACCATCATAATCCCGTCAGTAAGTGAAGAGATCATGGCCGAAAGTTTCTTTTTTTCGTTTTCTACTACCTGGGTCAATTTGCTTGCTTGAGTGGAAACCTGGGTTAAAATCGTATAAAGGACCGTAGTCTCTACATCACCGTAAAGTCCCGGAGTTGGCGAGGCCACATTAATTAAGGCCATCACCTGGCCATTGATGACCAATGGTAAGTTAAAAAAAGAGCCTACGGTCAAATTTAACCGGTCATCCAGGCTATTGCCGGTGATTGTTTCCTCAACTAAGTTAGGATGAAGCTGATTGCGAACCATCGCGGCAAAAGCTGCCAGCATTTGGTTTTTAACTTGTTCTAAAAAAATCCTGGATACCGACTCTTTGACTTTTGCCTTAAAAACAATCTTGCCTTCTGGAGCCAGGAGCATATAAGAAACTGCAGAAAAATTAACCAGACCTTCCAAAGAATCAGTAATCACCTCCAAAGTTTCCTGAAGGTTGAGGGAATAGCCAGCCCGCTCACTTAAAGAACGTAGCACTTGAAGCTCCAGCACCCGGCGTTTTAACTCCCGTTCTCTCTTCTGCGCCTCTTGGGTATCTTTTGAGACTGTTGCTTTATATCTTTTCCAGTAGACAAAAACCACAATTCCTAAAAGAAGATTGCCTAAAATAGTTAGGATAATGGCCAGGTTATTTAAAATCAGCTCGGCAGGAAAGCCCATTAGCTCTAGTGTACTACTTTATCCGGCTCATACGGTAGATTTTAAAAGAACCAAACCCTAAAAGGGCAAAACCCAAAATAAACAACAGATGGTAAGTTAGACTAATAGTGTCAGAATCTGCCCAGGCTGGTGCAGCCAAGGCTAAAAACCCGAGTGAAAGTGACAGCATGCCGGCTCCAAAAGCATAAGTAGAAACGGCCAAAATTCCTTGACGAAGCCGGGCAGCATTATAAAGAGTCAAAAGGCTGACTAAAAAAGCCATGGCTACGGCCAGCAGACGGGATAAATAAGTGACATTGCTCGTAAAATTAACTGTTAAATTATCCATATCATTGTCCGGTGGACAGTTTTATATCCGGATATTTGGCTACCACCGACTCCAAGGTCATTTGCGCAATCTGGCCGGACAAAGACATATACTGTTTGGCCACTTCCGAAAGCACTTGTTGAGGATCGCCTTCGATTTGGGTAACATTGCCCTCATCGTCTACCGTCATCCCCCCCACCCTCCGGGCCTGCCCTAAAGCCACGTTAGGCCCCAGCATTAACATCTGCTTTTTTATTAAATCCGTCAACACGTTTTGATATTGAGTTAAAGTATCCATATTACGCCGTAGTTGAAGGTACATCGGAGACATTTTTCAGCACACTGGTCAGCTGCTTAATTTTTTCTACCATTTGCGCCGGCACTACTTGGTACTTAACCAAAATTTCGGAAACCCCCAGGGATTTAAGTTTGTCGGTATTGATGTCCTCTATATAATTGGTCATTACTACAATCGGCAAAGTTTGCAGACGATGGTCTCCCCGAACGGCGGTCAAAAAATCCACCAAATCCCCGTCCGGCAACAAAAAATCAGTTAAAACAGCATCAAAAGAAGCAACAGAAAGCTTTTCTTTGGCCTCGGCTAAAGAAAAAGCCTGCTCTACCTCAAACCCTTCTACCCTAAACTTAATGGCGATCAAATCGCTCATCGCCTTCTCATCTTCAATAATTAAAACTTTAGCCATTTTAAAAAAGTCCTTTTACTTACCTATTAACATAGAATGTTTCTTCCCTAAAGTCAACCGAAATTAATCTTTGCCAATCACTACCTCAATATCGGCTTTATCCGAAGCCTTAAGGTTGGCAGAGGAGGTTGCTGTAAGATCGGGTTTTAAATCAGAGATCATCGCCTTCGCCAGATCCTGGCCATCGCTTTTGACCCTGACTAAAGTGTGCAGCGTGGCCTGGTCGGTGGCATTGCCGGTTTTAAGAATCTGCCAGCCTAGTCCTTTTAGCTCATCAGCCAGCTTGGATGCAGCTCCGGTCTTGGTCGTCCCGTTTAATAACCTGACTTGATATTGGCTGCGGTCTATAGCCACCGGTGTCGGGGTTGGTGTCGGGGTTGGCGTAGATACCGGAGTGGGGGTCGGCTGGGCAGAGGAGATTGAGAAATTGGCCAATTTGGTAGAAATTTTTTCCCGAAAATGAATGACTCCTCCAAAGGCCACAAAAATCAAAATTACAGGTAAAACCAGCCACCGCTTTGAGGAAGAGCCGGAACTTCCCCGGGGATAAAAGGGTGTCTGGTCCGATCCTCCAAGGGAACGGAGTGACTCGGCATTATGGTTTTTTTCAAAAATATCCTCCCCTTGCCCTTCGCTATTTTCCAGCTCATCCAGAGCTTTCTCAACCCGGGGCGAGACATTTTTGGAGGTCATAAAATTTTCCACCCTCATCCCAAGCTCACTCTGGGCATATTCTAAAATAGCCGTAATATTGTCTTCTAAATTTGCAATACTGGATTCAGTCCTGCCCCAGGCATGGCCGTCCTTGGCCAAAATTAATTCCAACTCATCCCCGTTACGGCTGCCTTCCTCATGTTTTGGCTGGTCAATAAGAATAACCGGCTCGCGCACCGGATATTCGGAGGCGGTAATTTCTGCTTGGGGCAAACGGTGGGGGCTTTTACCACTGTCACGATGATAGGCCCAATGTTGAATATAGTGCCCATCCAAAGGCTGGCTGCCGATTATCAGCTCACCCTCATCCTGGGGCCAGATAGGTTCTTCATTTCCCTTAACCACCTGAAGGTAATATTCACTCTGGGCAGTTTTGTTCATCTTTTTTAGTTTAACGATTGTTAACAAAAGTGGCAAGGTAGAAAATTGAGGCTGATATTTGATACCCGAAAATAAACCCGAAGAAAAAACCGAAACCAGATAGTTATCCACAACTTATCCACGAAAATATGAAACATTGAAAAATTTCGGATAGATTAATTAAAGGGATTAATAACCTGCGTGGTCGGCTTCTTCTTTGGTTTTATGGACAGTGCCTGCAGGATGATGCGGAGGTGAATAAGTGGTGATAATTTTTAAGTCTTCCATGCCGGTATTGATAAAATTATGCTTGGTTCCGGCCCTAACTAAAACTATATCCCCTTCCCGGTAAGGGCTTTTTTCATCATTTAAAACTACCTCTCCCTCACCTTCTACTAAATAAAGTACCTGGTCGGAATCCGGGTGGACCTCTTCACCAATCTCTCCTTTAGGAGGAATACTCATAATCACAATCTGGGTATGTTCGCCGGTTTCCAAAACCTGGCGGAAATAAGTGTTCTCTTTAGCTTTTTCTTTAATGTCTTGGATTAATCCAACCATAATTTTACTTTAGACTTTTTTATTATACACCAATCATTTGAATAATCAGTAATGGATATTACTCCCCCTTGCAAACTTCCTTGATAAAAACTATCTTAAAAGAAGAGGTGAAAAAAAGATCTTCAGCTTCTAGGTTTTTACAAAGCAAAAAGGTAAACTCGGAGGGTTTTACTTTAATAAGCAAAACTTGTAAGGGTTTCACCCTTTTTTCGCGAAGCGAAAGAGCGTTCACGCTCATTGAACTTTTGATTGTCATTGTAATTATTACAATCTTAGCAGTCATCGGAATGCTGGCATATAACGGACTTCAAGGCCAAGCCAAGGATACTAAAAGAAAAGCTGATGTTGGAGCCATTGCTAAAGCTTATGAAACTAATTATTCCAAAGGAGTTTATCCGACTTTAGCTCCCACAAATTTTACCTCCGGCCAAGTTCCCAAGACTCCTGAAGGAAAAGATTACCCTTGTTTGGTAGGTCCAAGCTCTAATTGTACAGTCCAATCCCAGACCAAGTTTGCAACCTGTGTAGCTTTAGGCAACCAAGGAAGTGGTACCTGTTATGCTCCCTCAGATACTTGCTATTGTCAATCTTCATCCCTGGGAACAACTAATACCTCAGGTGGAGGTAGCAGTGGGGGCAGTGGTGGTAGTGGCAGTACCGGAGGAGGAAGTAGTAACCCTTCCTGTGACCCTTATGGGATCTTGAACTCACAGCTTGTAGGTTATTGGAAATTTAATGAAAATTCCTGGAATGGAACTTCTGGTGAGGTTAAAGATTCTTCAGGGAATGGGAATAACGGTACAGCTATTTGTTATGGTACGGGCTGTGTGAAACCTCAGGCTGTCCCGGGAAAATTTGGTAATGCTGCTAATTTTGCTTATAACGAGAATTGGAACACTACTGCCATCGATTTTGGGACAACTAACAGCGCTCTCAATCAGCTCACCGACTTGACTTATAGCACTTGGCTAAAATTTAGCCAGTTTGATGATTGGGATAACAGCATTATACTGGCTAGATATAATCCTAGTATCCCATATGATAAGATATACTTTAACATTGGATCTTACTCGGGAAATCCATCCAGTACTATTTTAAACCCTACTGATCTTTCGAAAAGTATATGGTCTGTAGCTGATGATCAAAAATCAGTCTTAACCCTAAACCAATGGTACCTGGTAACAATGACTTATAGTGGTTCAACAGACAGAAAAATGAGACTTTATATTAATGGGAATGAAGTGTATTACAGTCAACAAGACACAGCTCCTAGTACTACTGTGCTAGATTACACTGCCATGTATATGGGAGGAAATTCCTATGTTAACGGCAAATATTTATCAGATGACTTTCGGATTTATAACCGGGTACTATCCCCAAGTGAAATCCAGTTGATGTACAACGCCGGACAGGGTTGTGTACAGTAACCTATCTTAAGGCAATTTTTAAAGCTTCAGATAATGATTTAGTGTTTCCGCAGGAGATAACCTGAGTAAAACCTAGCTTTTTAGCTTCTGCAACCCGCTTGTTTATCTGCCGAATCGAACGCAGCTCCCCCAAAAGCCCAACCTCCCCAACAAAAGCAGTTTTGGGGGTGATGTTTTGATTTTTAAAAGAGGAGATGATCGCCAGGCAAATTGCCAAATCTACCGCCGGCTCCACCAGCCGCATCCCCCCGGTCACGTTAACAAAAACATCCTGGTCAAAAAGCGGCAAACCCAACCTTTTACTTAAAACCGCCACCAAAAGCTGCAGCCGGTTGTTATCTATCCCTGATCCGGTCCTTCGGGGAACAGGCAAGGAAGTTTTGGTGACCAAAGCTTGAATCTCCACTAAAATCGGACGGAGTCCGGTCATGGTAATGGCTACTGCCGAGCCCGGGGCTTCTATTTTCTCCCGTAAAAAAACTTCCGAAGGATTTTTTACCTCAACCATCCCCGTCTCCTCCATCTGGAAAATTCCCACCTCATCCGTTGGCCCAAAGCGGTTTTTCGTTGCCCGCAGGATCCGGAAATTGGAGGTATTTTCCCCTTCCAGAGAAAGCACCACATCCACCAAATGCTCCAAAGTTTTTGGGCCGGCTACTGTACCTTCTTTGGTAACATGACCCACAATAAATACCGGAATGTGCAAATCCTTGGCCACACGTTGTAACCTATGGGCACACTCCCGCACCTGACCCACGGAACCTGCCACCGAAGTTAGATCCTCTGTTTCCAGTGTTTGGATGGAGTCTACAATCACCAAAGAGGGTTTTTGTTCCCGAATAGCTTCGACAATATTATCAACATCGATTTCGTTTAGAACAGCCAAATCCGCTCCGCTTTTAATCCTATCCACCCGAATTTTAATTTGCTGGGCTGATTCCTCCCCGGCCACATAAAGAACTTTTCCATTGTCATCCCGATCCTGAGCTTGTCGAAGGAGAAGGATCTCTGACTTTATGTCGGATTCTTTGCTCGCATTCGCCGGAGATTCTTCACTTCGCTTTGCTTCGTTCGGAATGACAGGAGTATTTGTATTTAGTGCTAACTGTGTCAAAAGCGTTGATTTGCCCACTCCGGGATCCCCGGAGACTAAAACCACCGAGCCTAATACAATTCCCCCTCCCAACACCCGGTCAAATTCCTCTAAATTTGTACTTAACCTTTGATAATCTTCCTTTTCAATATGGGCTAAATTTATAACCTTGGGTAACTCTGTTACTCTACCATTTTTTTGAGTTTTGAGTTTTGAGTTTTGAGTTTCTTCTACCGTTTCTACTAAAGAATTCCAGGTCCCGCACTCCGGGCACCTTCCCAGGTATTGAAAAGAATGGAAACCACACTGCTGACAAATATAAGAAGAAGTAAATTTGGCCATAACTTTGACAATTATACCAGGAAGCGAAGAGCATTTCAGATAATTTTGGCAGGATAAATTATCGTAAAATACCCTGCGGCAGAGACCGCAGGGCGTTAGAGTCAAAGCTCAAACAATTTCAGTTGTGCTAGATCCTCAACTCTTCCCTGATCTTTGATATATTTTTCAATCACTGCTTTGTTGCCTTTCC
>JAMDBX010000045.1:0-8034 GCA_023487645.1 Patescibacteria group bacterium
GGTCTCCGGCCAAAAGAAGGATTATTTATTGAATATACTAAACCCGAGGAATAAGAGAGAAGATCTAAAATGTCCTTAATAATGAGATCAAAACTACACTTATTCTTATACAGGTTTGCTTACTAACATAGCTGATCTAGTTAAATAGCTCAAGTCGACCCTTATGACCTATCGCTAGAGTGGGATAAATACAGATTACCAAGGGTTAATTGTAGAGTTTACTAACATCATCACTGGCACAAATAATAAACTTATCCCAAGCTCAATCAAAAAGCTGATGATGTATTGTTTTAAGGTTGGAATTCTTGCTTTCTCTCCTTTCTTCCTGTCCTTATTTGCTAGATATTGCCCTACTTGAAATGTACCAAACAGTAGTACTATGAAGGCTAAAACAAATGATGTGTAAGTATCAATACTTAACCAAATTCCTTGATAGCCGTGACTACTTGCTCGAGTAGCCCAAATTGCCTGTTTATGAAATAGATCATATATACCTTTGTATAAAAGGTATCCAGGTACCGAGTGGAGTAAAAAATTAGAATGACAAGAATTATCATAAATAAATATTATCATAAGTCGGTGAGTGTAGTATTATTTAGACATGGTTACTATTTTATTTATTTCGGTTTACTCATCCTGGGGACTATTTCTCTTATTCTTAGGGGTTAAGACACTTTTAACTAAGAAAATTAAGTTCAGACAAATCACAATAAGAAGATATTGGAACTTAATATGGTATCACGATTGGTTAGGAGGTAAAACTTTTGAAGGTTACAAGGCAATTTTTGTGGGGTTGGTTATGATTTTACTTGCCTCAGTATTCCTTTTACCTGTGATAGCGTATTTCTTCAGAATCCGTTGAGATTTATCCCAGACCGAAAAGTAGGTGCTTACCTTGTATCCTTCTCTGTGCCAACAAACCACCAATTATAGCCAGAAGCCAAGGGGTATAATCAAATTGTATTTGCCCCCCACTTAAGAAGTAAAGATAAATCATGTCGAATGCAGTAGCAACAGCTGCTATAAGTAATGCGCTGATAACAGGGTGAATATCTTGGCCTTTTGAGCCTACCTGGCTAAAAGCTACAACACCCTTAAAAGTTACAACAATGAAGAATAGCGCAACAAGAGGTACCGCTATCATTGATCCCAACTGTTGACCTAAAAAAGTCCCACCCAAAGCTATTGTCACATTATTAAGAACTAAGGTGGACCCCATTGTCAAGACACTAAAACGCTAAATTTAAGATCCTTTTTTGTCACCTCCTCCCATTTTGTAATTTTTCCAAAATACACCTCAGCTGGGGTTTGATCCCCTAAACTTTGATGTGGTCTGTCATAATCATAAAAATCAAAATATTCATTTAAGTTTTTAATAGCCTCTTTAGGGGAAGCATACTCTTTTAAGTAGACCTCCTCATATTTGACATTCCTCCAGAGCCTTTCTGTAAAGATATTATCAAAACACCTGCCCCGGTGGTCCATGCTGATCTGAATTCCTTTGCCTATGACTAAATTTATGTACTCCTCACTGGTAAACTGGACTCCCTGGTCAGAATTGATAATTTCTGGTATTCCTACCAAGAAGGCTTTGTTTAAACAATCCAGGACAAATTGTGTATCCAAGCTTAAGGAAACATCCCAAGCTACCACAAACCGGGAATACCAATCCATCACTGCTACCAGGTAAACAAAGCCACCGTTTAACCTGATATAGGTAATATCAATACCCCATACCTGGTTAGGCCTGGTAATCTCCAAACCTTTTAACAGGTAGGGAAATACCGGATGGGCCTTTTCATTTAAGCTTAAATTAGGCTTAGGGTAGATAGCCTCAATTCCCAGTATTCCCATCAGCCTTTTGACCCTTTTCCGGTTAACCTTAAACCCTTCCCTTTTTAACTGGGCCTTAATTTTCCTGGAGCCATAAAAGGGACATTTGGTAAAGATCTCATCAATCCTGTTTAACAGTTTTAAAGTTAAAGGATCAATTTCCCTCTTTTGATAATACAGGCTTGACCTGGACAACCCTAAAAAGCTCTGCCTGTCTTTTGAGGCTGATGAACTGATGGTTTTTGTCAATGAGCGATAACTTCTCCCGGGCACTTTTAGCTAAAATACCCGATCTTTTTTTTAGCCAATCCAACTCTACTTTTAACTGTCCAATCTGTTTGTATAACTGGTTCAAAGTTGTAGATTTCCCTTAAATCTACCGTTTGTTTGGCCTGAACCAAGATGCCATAGTAAAAAGGATCATGGAGGATATCGGTTAAGATTTTAATGTCCATGTCTATTTTTCTGCCTGTCCTCTTTATTGTTTTGGAGTAGTCATTATCATTCATAAATTTAGTAATGTCTTCTAAGGATTCGCCTTTTGACCGAAGTTCCCAAGCTGTTGAAATTAGCTCAAAGTTTTTTCCATCAGGCTTATAATAGCCTTTCTCAGTTCTGATATAGCCATGCTTAGGGATTGAGGATTTACCTTCAGCAAAATTTCTTCTCACGCCTCTTGTAACTTTCTGGCTTAAATCATCAGAATATTGTTTACTTAAAACAAAGCTCATCCCTAAAAGTATTTTTCCATTTGCATCCTTAGTAAAATGATGAGTAACAAATTTCAAATCTTTTATTTCTTCTTCATCAATCATGTCTATTATTTCTCCACCTTCCTTCATATTCCTGGCTAATCTATCAGGATTCCAAGCCAAAATCCCGTCATAAGTTCCTTTTTTGAGATCATTTAACATTTGCCTAAAGACTGACCTTTGATTTGGTTTTTTAGCAGATTTAGTTTCCTCTAAAACCTTAACAATATTTATCCCTATTCTGGCTGCAAGCTGTTTGCATTCAAAGATTTGGTCACCAATTGATCTTACCTGCCGTTGTGGGTCATCTGTAGACTTTCTGGCATACAAAACATACTTAAGTTTAGTAAAATCTATTTCTTCATCCATAAGTGTTTATAAATCCTGCAAAAATTCAGGTAAACTGCCACCGTTTTCCTCAATTATATTCCTTCTCACTATTTCATATGTCTTTAAAACAGTGCTGATGGCTTTTGGATCGTTATAAATTGCTGCATACTTGCTTTTGGTTTTATCTTCAATGATTTGATTATTTCCATAAAACTCATGCATGTTTTTATTGTTTACAGCCACCCATTGAATAAATTTTCTATCTTCAGCTGTTAAGTGTTTATTTCCCTTTTTATCAGCAATTCTCTTAACTTCCATCAAAATAATGTCGTTTATCAAAACAGTGAAAGATTTTTTACAAGCCTCAACAATTTCCGCAAATTCACTATTTTCTTCCAGTAAATCATATACCGTTGACTTAGTAATCTTCGCTTCCTGACAAGCTCTATGAATACTTATTCCACATCTTAAATATGGTTCCAATTTGCGGAAAATTAGTTCTATCTTCTTCTGACTAATAGGCGGCTTCCCGACTTTTCCCATATTAGACATTTTACTGATTTTTTTGACGATTTTTTTATCTGACTATTGACATGACCACTTTAATCCATTTATTCTAAGATTAGGAATAAATAAATGAATGTTACTGCTAGAAGAATATTTGGATCAGCACTCGCGATTTTTACTTTTCTCTATGCCTTCAATATTATCACCAAGGTATTATCTGGTACTGACAGTCCAACAATGCTCATTTTTGCTGTTTTTATGGTAATAATTGGGTTAGTTGGGGTTGGCGTAGCATTAAACTTCAATGGCATACTTAATAATCAACCGAAGCCCAAAACACCTACAAAACCAGCTGGTCCACTTACAAGAGTGGGTGGTATCATTTTTTTGATCTTAGGGGTACTCGAATTTATCGTAAACTTCTCCAAGATCATTACCCCTCACGCTTCTTTACTTGATATAGCAGGCGACCTTTTGATTCCAGTCGTTTTAGTTGTATTTGGCATTGGTATGATGAAAAGGAAATAATCGAATGGCTACAACACCAAATAACTCAGGTAGAGGTAAATTTTTAACAATAGTACTGATCCTGTCTGCTATCTCTGGCTTGATAAACATTTCTCAAGCTTTAAACCCAGCAAGTTTAGCTAGTAGATATGGCACAACCCCAAGCTGGTATACTGCAGTTGAGCTGTTAATTACTGCTCTTATACTAGTTGGGGTTGTTGGAGTATGGCTGTGGAAGAAATGGGGAGTTTATACTTACTTTCTAAATTATGCTCTCGTATTATTTGTTGCTTTTTACTTACTTCAAGGAAGAGCAACTTTATCAGCTGACAAAGCAGCAACTACACAGCTGGCATTCATGATGGTTCTGGCAATGGTTGCTGTAGAAATCGGCTTAAGTACATGGGCTGTTTATCGTAAATGGTCTAACTTCTCTTAAGTTCAAGGTATTACTTCTTAATAATATTTTCCTGATTTAACTCAATTCTTCCGCCATTATTATCGCTGATTGAAGTTTTATTTAGCTTTGCTTCCGGAGAGTTTGTATTAACTGATTGCAAAGCTCCCATCAGCCCTGAGAACGAAGATTGAGAACCACTATTTCTATAAATTGATGGCATGGGACCATCTAAAAATCTGATTTTGAGTTCTCCTTTAAGAGTTGAAGGTTGCTTTTGTTTTTTAATCCCCATATTCTATTATATCGATCTGTGAACAATTTTTTTGTGTTAAGATAGGGGTATGAAAAAATCAGAGAAGATTTACGCTTTTATAGACAGTCAAAACCTCAATTTGGGTGTACAATCCCAAGGTTGGAAATTGGATTTTGGCAAGTTCCGTCAGTATTTAATTACCAAGTATAAGGTGGATAAGACCTTTTTATTTATCGGCTTTGTTAGAGGCAATCAAATGCTTTATACCTATTTACAATCAGTTGGTTATATCTGTGTATTTAAGCCTACCTTAGAACTTAGAGAAGGCAAAAATGAGGTTAAAGTTAAAGGTAATGTTGATGCCGAATTAGTTTTACACTCCATGATTGAGTATAAAAACTATGATAAAGCTATCATTGTTTCTGGTGATGGTGATTTCCACTGCTTAATTGAATATCTAGAAGGGAAAAATAAGCTTTTTAAAGTTATTACTCCAAATAAAAGATACTCCTCTCTGCTGAAGAAATTTTCTCATTATATCTTAATTGTATCCCCGTTGAGAGAAAAACTAGAACTTAAGCTGAAAAAGAAGTAATAAAAAGAGAGGCATTCCCGCGGGGAACAAGGTCCGCCTTTGGTAGTCCTCTCATCGTGATAATCGTATATTACCAAAATTCCCATCAAAATGCAAATTCAAATTTGAGCTCAGAATAGATAATTTTGTGGGTAATTTCCACTGTCTTGACTTAAGATTTCAGGATTAAAGTCTTTTGGTTTCCAGTTCTTGATGATAGAATTAGCAAGTGGCAGGAGCAGTTCAAGGTAATTCGCTTTAGCTCGACCGAATGAAGTGAGGGAGGTGGACGGGGAACAAGATCGTCCACGACGAAGTCGGGAGGTAGACTTATTCCCTGGTCTCCGGCCAAAAGAAGGATTATTTATTGAATATACTAAACCCGAGGAATAAGAGAGAAGATCTAAAATGTCCTTAATAATGAGATCAAAACTACACTTATTCTTATACAGGTTTGCTTACTAACGTAGCTGATTTAATATCTCCATTCCCACGATCAGACCTAATTGCATAGAGCTCGGCTTTAGAAAGAAGATCTTTTAGTCTTTTCGCATGATCTAAAACATCAATTTTTCTTTCGGGATCAAAAGTCCAACTTCCTTTCCGTCCAGTATAAGAATCGTAACCGTAAGCTGCCTTGGGTTCTACCCCATAGGTACTTTGATCCTCAGGTATATCGGGATAATAGTTTATAAAATTACCGCCATAACCTTGATTCTGCTTACTAAACTCGGTACTATCTCTCAAGGATTCCTCCCTATAACCAATCTCTGTTACTCCTAAATCCCTTTGAGTTGTCTCACTGCTGTTATTTGATTTTTCTAAAATTGTTAAGTAATCCTTATCTCCACTTTTATGAGCTTTAACGCTTAAAATCACCGCGTTATCCCCGTCTTGAACTCGATAGTAGCTCCATCCGTTCCCGTCAGCCCTCCATTCGTAGGGCTCTTTACCTGGCTCTTGTACTAATTCTTGCTCTTGTTGATTAATCCATGTATCAAACCCACCCAGAACTTCTCTTAATTTTTCATCTGTTTTTCCTTGTAGCTCAACTATTGCCTGCTCTAATTTCTGCCTTTGTTCAGCTAATGATAAGGATGATTCCGGACGATCTAGAAGTTCTGTGGGAGATATTTCTATGCCACTTTCACCTGTCATGAGTAAATTAACTCTATTCCATAAAAGTATATTTTGTCAAGACGTTTGATTCAATCAATTAAAGGAAGTACTATGCATTACAAATTAAATTTCTCCCCAGCGAGAACAACCTTTTATCTGCCCGAGTTCAAGGTTCTACTTCTTATTAGTAAATTATTCAACAATTGAACTTGAATACAAATTAACCTAAAATCTTTAAATAATCCGAAACTTTTGAAAATTTTGGAGTTTGCCTGGGGAAACCTTGGCCCTGTCTACTCGAGCTGTGTCCGGCCCGATTTTTAGCCATTCAACAAATTTTTCCAAGTCCTTTTCCCTCCCTTCTGCCTCAATATAAACAGATCCATCCGGCATATTTTTGGCAAAACCGGTTATCCCAATGTCCTGAGCTTTCAAATAGGCCGAGTAACGGAAACCCACCCCCTGGACCAGGCCAAAAATTTGGACATTGAAATGTTTCATATTAATTAGATTATATGCAAAAGAGAGGGCTTGGGATATAATTTTTTCATGGAAGATTGTATTTTTTGTAAAATTATCAAAGGTGAGATTCCATCAGCCAAAGTTTGGGAAAATGAAGACTTTTTAGCCTTTTTAACCATTGCCCCGATTAATCCCGGGCATACCTTGATTATCCCTAAAAAACATACAGACTATATTTTTGACCTGGATGATGAAACTTTGGGGAAAATATTGGTAGTAAGCAGACCTATTGCCCGGGCCATCGAAAAAGCTTTTCATCCGGCAACCGGCAGGGTGGGTATAATGGTGGCCGGTCTGGCAGTCCCCCATGCCCATGTCCACTTGATCCCGATGAATGCCGAACGTGACTTGGATTTTAATAAAGCCCAAAATGTACCTTTTGAAGAAATTCAGGCCAATGCCCAGAAAATTAAGGATAACCTTTAGTGATTGTCATCCTGGCTTGTCCAGGATCTGATTCTGGAGTCCTCACTTTGTTCGTCCCTAGAATGACAGTCATGATGTGATCTTCCTACTGCCTGAGAGATATTGGTATACCCGTCTTTTTGTAAAAGCTTTACCAGTCCCCTGTTTATTTCACTGATTACCTGGGGACCTTCAAAAATCATTCCCGTAACGAGTTGGACAAGTGATGCCCCCATTTTAATTTTTTTATAGGCATCTTCTGCAGAGAACACTCCCCCGCAACCGATAATGGCATATTTTCCTTGGGTTTTTTGATAAATATAGCCAATCAAATCATCCGCAAGTTTTTCCACAGCCTTACCGCTAATCCCTCCCTGATCCGGTACAAAAGTATCAACTATTTTTTCATTTATCCGGTTTTTTGTAAGATTAGAACAGATAAAACCGTCAACTTTATGTTTTTGGGTAACCTCTAAAATTTTATCAACCTCCTCAAAAGTTAAATCCGGCGGCAATTTTAAAAAAATTGGTTTTTTACAGGGAATTTTACTAATTTCTTTTAAAAGTAAGTCTAATTTTTTAGGGTCAGAAAAAGGTTGGCCCCCATAAGTATTAGGACAACTGATATTGATAGTAAAGTAACTACCAATACTGGTAAACGTTTTATAAACCTTAGCATAATCTTCTATCCCCTCTTGGGTTTCTGCAATATCCGAACTGTTTGTTTTGGCAATACTGATACCTATAGGAATACTAAATTTTTTGTATTGGAGTCTTTTAGAAATAACCTCGCAACCCTGATTTTTTAATCCATAATAAACGACCAAACTTT
>JAMDBX010000045.1:8044-9476 GCA_023487645.1 Patescibacteria group bacterium
CTGGGAAGCAATACCCTGACCCAAAATTTGACTGGACTATTTTTTAATTTTTCCCATCCCAGTTTGGAACAAAAAATTTTAGGTATTAAATTTTCCAACCCTATTGGCAATACTGATACCTATAGGAATACTAAATTTTTTGTATTGGAGTCTTTTAGAAATAACCTCGCAACCCTGATTTTTTAATCCATAATAAACGACCAAACTTTTAGATTTTTTTAACCTCCATAACCTGGGTTTGGGATTGCCTTCACAGGGCTCACCTGTAACTGAGCCAATTTCCGCAAAACCAAAGCCTACTGAGGGCAGGATATTGGTTAACTGAGCATCTTTATCAAATCCAGCAGAGAGGCCAATAGGGTTGGAAAATTTAATACCTAAAATTTTTTGTTCCAAACTGGGATGGGAAAAATTAAAAAATAGTCCAGTCAAATTTTGGGTCAGGGTATTGCTTCCCAGAAGTCTACCTATCCAAACCATGTTGTCGTGAACCTTTTCCGGATCAAGGGTAAAAAAAATTCTTTTGCAAATTTGTTGGTATAAAAAATGAATTAAATAATTCCTAGTTCCAACAAGATAATTTTTCATTAGATGTATTGTAAATGATTCAGGAAATTTTTGTAATTAATATTACTGCTATCTCCCATTAAATAAGTTTTAATTATGATTATGAAGGAATGCGAAGCTCCGGGGCTTATCGGTCAGATATGCCGGGGAATTCCCGGGGTTGATGAGTCTAGCTGCTATTTTATTCAGGCCATTGAAATGGAAGATTCTATTGACGGCCTAAGAGGAATAATCGGTATGGCAAAAGATATAGAAAAATGCCCATTTAGGGAAAGAGTCCTACAACAAGCCCGGGAAAAGATTCAACAAATTCAGGAAATTTTCCCAAAATATCCTTACCCTTAAACTCTATTTATCCAGTATAATAAATGGATGGCCATACTAAATGATTGGTTTACAGTGGAAAAAATTGATGGAAGGACTTTTGCCATCAGTGAATACGACCACTGGCTTGAGCCTCACTCATACTTATTTATAGGTGATAAAATGGCGGCCTTGATCGATTCTGGCTTAGGTGTAGGTAATATTAAAGAAATTGTTGATAAATTGACTGATCTTCCAATTTTAGTTGTAGCCACCCATGCCCATCCGGACCATTTAGGAGGTGCTGATAATTTTTTAAACTTAGCTGTCCATGAAGATGATTTAGAACTATTAAAAAATGGTCTTCCCAGGTCTATGGAAGACAGTAAAAAAAGCCTTTTTAGAAAACCCTTCAGGAAAAATCCTCCTCAGGACTTTAAGGATGAATAACTCCCTGTGGTCTCTGCCACAGAGTTACCGCTTGGATTATACTTAGGGATGTGACTAACCTTGATGGAGATATTTGGTTTTGGCATCACAACCGGTCGGAATGTTATTACCA
>JAMDBX010000016.1 GCA_023487645.1 Patescibacteria group bacterium
AATAAGGTTGACTTAAAATATTTAAAAGTTAAAAAGCGCAAAATGAGGCACCAATTAAAGTTTGTCTAATATGTCTTCTGACGAATATTTCATTAAAAAGACATTTGCTTTGGCCAAAAAGGGATTAAGCTTTACTAATCCCAACCCTTTGGTTGGATCGGTAATTGTCAAAAACGGAAAAATTATTGCCAAAGGGTATCATCGTAAAATCGGTTTGCCTCATGCTGAGATTGAGGCCGTAAATGCATTGAAAGGGAGTGCAAAAGGGGCCACGCTTTATACTAATCTTGAACCTTGTGTACACTGTGATAAAAAGACTCCTCCCTGTACGGAAGGCATAATTAAAGCCGGGATTACAAAAGTCGTTTGCGCGAGTTTCGACCCAAATCCGAAAGTTAACGGGAAAGGTTTTGAAAGGTTAAGAAGCGTTGGAATAGAGGTAGTTACAGGAGTTTTAGAAGAAGAAGGGGAAAAATTAAATGAGGCTTTTTTTACTTTCCAGACTAAAAATAGGCCTTTTATTGCTTTAAAGTTTGCCCAAAGCCTGGACGGAAAAATTGCTACAAATACGGGGGATTCAAAATGGATTACAAATGAAAAAGCCCGAGATTTTGCAAGGAGGTTAAGGCTTTACTATCAGGCTATTTTAGTTGGGATAAATACTGTTTTAAGGGATGACCCCAATTTAGGGGTAAGGGTCAAAGGGAAAAAAGATCCGTTAAGGATTGTTTTGGACAGTGAATTAAAAATCCCCCTTACTGCCCGAGTTTTGAGGGATAGAAATGTTTTAATTGCCACTACAAAAAAGGCTGATAACTCAAAACTTCGTGCACTTAAAGATAAGGGTATACAAGTAGTTGTATTTAACGGGAGCAGAGTACCTTTGAATGAACTTATTGCAGAGCTGACCCGGAGGGAAATTATCAGTGTATTGGTAGAGGGGGGTGGTGAGGTTTCGGGAAGTTTTTTTGACGCTGGTCTTTTTTATCGGGGTTGTTTGTCAAAAGATCTATTGTACCAACTCCTAAATCCCGCAAAATATCAGCCGCCACTTTATAGGAGCGGGCATCCGAGGGAAACCCTAAAGCTTCATTTGCCGCAACCGTATCATAGCCTTTATCCTGCAAAGCATATGCTTTGATTTTATTGGTAAGGCCAATCCCCCGTCCTTCCTGGTTTAGATAAAGGATTATTCCGCTGCCCTTACCATTAATTATTTCCATGCTTTTCCTAAGCTGCTCCCCGCAGTCACATCTTAAAGAAGCAAAAGTATCCCCGGTTAAACATTGCGAGTGGATTCTTGTTAAAACAGGCTCTTTAAGCTCACCCCTGGTTAAAACTGCGTGTTCCCTACCGTCATTTAATGATTTATAAATTATAATTTTAAACAACCCCTGTTTTGTAGGTAAAGTGGAAGCAGCGCTTTTGACAACACAGCAGCCTTCCTGGTCTTGGGGTAAAGGGTTTTTTTTGAGGTATTTCACCAAATCGCCAATTTTTACAATTTTTATTTTCAATTTTTGGGAAAGTTTTTCCAAATCGGATTTATCCGCAACTTTACCGTCATCTGATAAAATTTCACAAAGCACCCCGGCCGGAGTAAAGCCTGCCAGTCTTGCAAGGTCAACAGCCGATTCGGTATGTCCGGCTCTTTCTAGACTTCCTCCGTTTCTGGATACCAGCCCGAAAACATGCCCCGGTTTTATAAGGTCCGACGGCTTTGAGGAAGGATCTGTCATAATTTTAATGGTTTTATACCGGTCAACGGCCGAAACACCGGTTGTTACTCCCCTTTTGGCTGTTACAGAAACAGTGAAATTAACCCCCGTTTTCTCCCCGTTTTCCAAATTGTCTACCATTAAAGGCAAACCAAGTTTGTGGGCCTGGGCCTGGGTAAGGGCAGCGCAAAGCAACCCTCCGCCCTTTTTAATCATTGTTGTAATAATTTGGGGAGTAACTTTTTTTGCAGGTATATAAAAATCAGCTTCTTTTTCCCGAGTGCTGTCAAAAAGGATTAACAACTTGCCTTTTTTAATTTCTTCCAAAGCTTGCTGTATGGATGCAAATTTCATATTTTTTTTAAAAGCTTGATCATCTCCAATGCTGTTAAAGCTGCCTCCGCTCCTTTATTTTCTTTTTTCCTGGTTGCCCTCTCCAGTGCATCTTTCAAATCATAAACTGCCAAAACCTCAAAAATCACCGGAATCTCATATTGTAAAGACACCTCCATACACCCCCTGGCGCACTCGTTTGCAATTTGTTCAAAATGGTAAGTGTCTCCCTTTACAATTGCCCCAAAGGTAATAATTGCACTGTAATGCCTCTTTTTTGCCAGGCGTTTAACTATAAGAGGAATCTCAAGCGAGCCAGGCACCCGGAATATATCTATTTGTTCAACACTCAGGCCTTCTTTTTTCAAAGCAGACAAACAATTCTTTTCCAAATCCTCGGAAACTTCTTTTCTGAAGCTGCTGCTTACTATGGCAATTTTTACTTCACTTTTTTTCATGTTTAAATTTTTTAACGTATTTTGCCAAAATATCTGCCTCAATATTTACTAAACTCCCGGGCGTGAGTGTATTAAACATCGTATTATCCCACGTATAGGGGATTATTGAAACAGTAAAATAGCTTTTTTTTGCGCTAACAACAGTCAAAGAAACCCCGTTGACGCAAATCGAGCCTTTTTCAACCAGGAATTGGGAAACCTTACCGGAAACGGTAATCTTTAATATCCTGCTGTTACCGGCCTTTTTAATGCTGTTAAGTTTTCCTACACCGTCTATATGACCCTGGACAATGTGGCCCGACAAAAAGGTTTTTAAAGTAGCCGGAAGTTCCAGATTTACTAAACCCCCTTTTTTTAAATTCCCGATATTGGTTTTTTTAACAGTTTCACCAACAAAATCTACACCAAAGTCCTCTTTCCCTAAATTAATTACTGTCAAACAAATACCGTTTACGGAAATACTGTCTCCTTTTGACAGCTTTGAAACCAGGCTTTTACCTACTTTTATCACCAACTTACTGTCAATTTTTTCTTTTACTTCCCCTAAATTTGAAATTATTCCTGTAAACATAGGTTTAGACATACCCATAGTAATCATTTCTGGTGTGCCTGTCAAATTTAAGATATAATAAAAATATGGACAATACGGAAGCGGGTTCAGGACCTAATAAGGAAATAGCCGGCTACGAGCAAGCCAAAACAACGGTTTTGCGGGAAATGGACGAACTGATGCAGTCTCTTCCGGATTCGGAAAAACCCCTGGTTATTTTGCACTATATGAATAACTTCCATTTCTTGCTTCCTGGAGGAAATCCTGAAGACGAGGTGTATTTGAAAAAAATTTTTGACTCACCTGTCGGGGAAAAATTAAGACAAGACGCTTTGCAGGCAGTAGCCGATTCGGAAAAAGCAGCAGCAGCCAACGGAAAACCCATAAATATAAGTTCATTAAACCAGAAGTTTGGAATGAACCCCACTCCCCTAAATCAAATCGTGCTTTATAACGCAGCGTTTGATACTTTTGTTAGGCTTCGCGCAATGGGGTACGGAAGAAACGACTTAAAGCGCTAAAATATATAGCTCCAAACAACTATTACAAATTTAATACACTCTTATGCAGTCGAAATTTAATAATTGGAGTAACCTGTGCTCGCATAAACTCATCTGCTAGGAGGTAATGGGATGATGGGATATTCGACATCCGGATACTTTTGGAAATTTCCGGGGGTTTCTACCCCACCCAAAAAGATATTTAACAACTCACCAACACCTGATGAAGAAAAATTTAACAGCACAATTAGGGAACCTCCGATTAATGATCCAAACTGCAGAGACTGTCACGGGATCAAACTTTTTCCGCATGAACAGGTGCTGGAGGTCCAACGAAAACACAAAATTACTTTACTTTTCCCCTTTTTCATAGATGCGATTTTCATTATTATCGCCATTGTGCTCACGGCTATATTTGTTAATTCCTTATACCAAAGCGCACTTACCTACCTTTGGATAGCCCTTCCTATTATTGCTATGTCTTTGTCTTTTATCCAAATTTTTGCCGCATATACTTTTCTTCACTGGTTTTACCAGTTCTATGTAGTGACCAATAAAAGGCTTATCCATGTCTGTTTTTTCAGGATAGGCGGCTTTCATTTAGATGAGGTTTTCCATGAGCAGGCAAACCCTCTGGAAATTGACTCAAGGCCTCAAAATTTCATCATGGATCTTTTAGGGATAGAAGATTTATTTGTTTACTTTTCAAGATTCGAAAGACCCGAACCTTTCATTTTTAAGTCACCGCAAAATCACACCAAAATTGAGGAGATACTGGAGAACCACTCTTTAGAAATGGAAAGAAATGAATAGCTTAACTGTTTTACAAATATTATTTGTCTTAATCTTTATATTTCTTCTTTCTATCCAGATGTTAATTTTGCTGGTTATCAGAAACGCCACTTCTTTTTCAAAAATTAAACCCCCTCTTTTTTGGTTGTTTGCCTCAATCGGCGGATTGTCGGTGAGCGCTTTAGCGATGGTTTTTACCATTGCCGCTTGGTAACTGAAGGAAAAATTTCGAACCATGGCCTTCCTTACTCTTAACCCATAATTTCCCGCCGTGATGCTCTACAATCTGAGAAGATATATATAAACCTAACCCCAAACCCGCCGTTTCGCCCTCCTCGGCCTTTTTTGTCCTGTAAAGCCTGGAGAAAATTTTACTTTTTTCCCCTGCAGGTATACCGACCCCCCGGTCTTTTACCTCAAGGACTACTCCTTTTTTGGCTCTTTTTATTTTCACCTGCACAGGAGTTGTCTGGGGAGAATATTTTAAGGCATTGGTTAAAAGATTGGTAACAACTTGTCCTATCCTGTAAGCATCACCCATAATTACCTTTTTTGATTGGCCGGATAATATAATTTGCCTGTCCTTATTAATAACTCTTTGATAATAAACGGTATCTTTTACCAAACCATCAAAATCAAACGGTTCTTTTTTATAAGAAAACTTCCCCACCTCAATCCTTGTGACATCCAGCAAATCGTTAATTACCTCAAGCAACCTGTCCGATTGGCTCTGGATATTTCCCGCGTAATCCTGAAGTTTAAGTAAAGCATTTTTGCCGGCCTGGTCGGCAATCAGTTGCGCAAAGCCTTTAATTGCACTTAGGGGATTTTTCAGTTCATGGGCTGTCGACCTTAGGAACTCATCCCTTTGGACTTCGGATTCATATCTGGCCTCGCTGATAATACTGATAATTAAACAGACAATTATATAAATCATCATTACAATCGTATCTGCAATATCGAAGTGATACGCACCTCCGCTCACAAAAAAAATAAGATATTGGAGGCCCGCAGTTAAAAAGGTCGCCAAAACACCCGGGCCTATCCCGCCAAACCAGGCGCTAATTATTACTGCCGAAAATAGTGTCAGTAAAGTAATTGCATGTTTATGAAAGATCTGAAAGTAACCCACCGGAAAAAATTCAATAAGAAGCAAAGCAATCAGAATAAGTATAATAGGTAAAGAATACCTTAATAACCTGCTTCTTTTTTCAAAAGAGGTAAACTTCAGTAGAAAGATTTTTACCTTAATCCATAATTCTTCCACTATCGCACAAGTAACACAAAACTGTTTCTCTGTCAAACACTAAAACAACCTATAGTTGATATTGCGCCCGTCTTATCGTATACTTCAATTGTATGTCGCCAAGATATTGCGCAGAAACTTTATGTAATAAACAAGCCTTTGAGCAAGCGGTACACTCCATCAGTACCGAGGGTATTCAGCGTATGCACGCACGAGCTTCCTCTTCCTCAGTTCCTCCGTTTCTGGGAGACTTGATTAGCAGCGTCATAACTGAGGTGGATCGGGAAACCCCTTTAAGGAGGTCTTATAAGAGTGACAAAACTCCTCTTGGAATTGTCAGAACCGGAGGATCCTCTATTCTTCCAACTACCAACCTGGAAACAGCTTATCGGGTCCTTGGTCATCAATTTCCTACAGATTTTACTGCCGGCTATGCCTTAATTTACGGTTCCGGGGTTTCCTATTGCAAAGCCGTGGATAATGTTTTGCTAAAAAGAGAAGCAGTAGAGCAATCTGTCAGAAGGCAAGCAAAACAATCCGGAATATATTTAGGAGAGATATGTGAACTGGAGCTTCGCGACGGCCGGTTAACACCTTGTGAACAAATGGCTGTTGTTGCCGTTGATGTTTCTAAACTGGGGCAAGCATTTGAAGATCTGCAAAGGTGGGATATTTTAGCAAATAGAATAATGGTCGCTGCTAACTGGTATTGCGGATCGGCTCTTTTTCTTGAGAGGATTGCCCAACCACCCAAAGGTTTATTAGACCGTACCCGCCACTTTGCCGAAAAACTAATATACCGCTACTCTTCTGCCGGGGATCTGGAAAAAATCCGGGAATTAGTGGACCACCATTTCGACAACAGATCCAATCTAAGCCGGGCACTTTTAGAAGCCCAAAGGTTGGGAGTTCCTATTTCAGACCTTTAACCCGTTCACCAGCGCTTCCTAAAAAATTAATAGAGACAGCTAGCGTATTTATAGTTGAGTGAGCAGCAACTGCATGAAGGTAACCTCTCTCTCTAACTATTTTCCACAAAAATAATCCACTTAGAAATTGATATGCCGGTAATGCATTAGACTCTAGTTCAATTTGTCCGGAAGCTTTATCGTGTTTTAAATTATGGACAGAACTGAATAAGGCTGCTATCGGCACCCCTACTTTCCATAAAGTTCCATTAAATCTTCGCAGTAATAAATTAGGTACTCCTCTAAATATCCACTCTTCAGAAACAGGTGCACCAACAGTGGTATAAAGAAGACTAAGTCCGGGATTGGCTTCTGCCCACGCTATCTCTTCAGGATCTCTTACACCCCTGTTTCCAATCATAATACCGGTTTCTTGCTCGATCCTTGAAGAAACAGGCAAGGTAGCATGCATCGCAACAGCTAACATACCGGCTTGCTTTATAGTGGTGGTTATCGGCACATCTTTACTCTTCCCGCTAATGCCTAGAAGCATTTTCAGAAACTTTCTTCTGCTGATATTAGGATGTTCTTCTCTGTGTTCAGCTGTTATAAAGGATACAAATTATAACATCTTCAAGAAAAAGATACAAATATTATGGGCTATATTGCGCTCTTGTCAACCTTTCTTTCTACCATCCAATAAACTAACCCAACTAGCCTTCCACCTCGGAGGTGTAGGCACCATCATACACCCTTAAATGTTTCAAAACCGATAGTTTGACTTTTAGATTCTTCCATATATAATTACGTTTATAGTTTTATGCTAAAAGTTGATCACGGAAGAGAAACCGGTATCCAAAAAGGAATATTACAAGCAGTAGTAAAGGGTGAAATCGGAATCGCCTCTCACACTCCCCAGGAAGCTCTAGCTCGGCTTGCTGAAAGAATGCGGGCAAGGATTTTAGTATGCAGCAGGCAAATAAAACCTACTTATGAAATTGAGTCTGAAGAAGATTTCCTTAATCCAATGCGTTCACTGCGCAGAGCACTTTTAAGTGGGAATGCTGAGGTAGGGGCTCTGATCCTTAAAGGGGACATTGCAACCGGAAGCAGAGTGATCGCCTCTTTGAAAAATACACCTGATTTGCCTGGAAAATATCATAGAACTGTATTAACAACTTTAATATCAAGACAAGTAGCACAGGATATGCATGATCTTGGAGTTCTCAAGAGGGCACAATAATAAAACAAAGAAAAATACTTGATTCAAAGTTTCTATTCAACTAGACTGGAATTGTGACCCGTGATTTAACCGGCCTTTTTTTTCCTAAATCAGTTTGTGTTATCGGTGCATCACGCAACCAGGGAAAAGTTGGAGCCATAGTTTTAAAAAATATTATTGATTCCGGCTTTAAGGGAAAAATTTATCCGGTCAATCCAAATACCAGTGAACTTGATGATTTAAATTGTTATAAAGATGTTGCAAGTCTTCCTGAAATTCCTGATCTGGCAGTTATCGCCATACCTGCTACCCAGGTGCTTGAAGTACTAAAAGAAATCGGGGAAAAGGGTATTAAAAACGCCGTAGTTTTTTCTGCCGGGTTTAAAGAAACCGGGGAAGAGGGAGAGAGGCTGGAAAAAGAGTTAATTAATATTGCCGAAAGTAAAAATATTAATGTTTTAGGTCCGAATTGCTTAGGGTTTGTTAATAACCTCGTCCCGATTAATGTTACCTTTGGAGAAGTTGCCGGCCAAAGCGGCAATTTAAGATTTATTTCCCAATCCGGGGCTATCGCCTCAAGCCTTTTTGACTGGTGCAAAACCAACAAGTTAGGATTTTCCGAGTTTATAACTTTAGGGAATAAAGCTGTGATAAATGAAAATGATATTTTAGGGTATTTCCAGAAACACGCTCGCAAGGCGTCCCCTTGCGAGGCTAATTTACCAGGCACTCTGCCAATTGGACTTTACCTGGAGTCAATTTCAAAAGGATCGCAGTTTTTAAAATTAACTAGCGAGATTGCAAAACAAGACCCGATATTTATCTTAAAACCCGGTAAAACCGAGGCTGCCTCCAAAGCCATGCAGTCGCACACCGGGGCAATTGCAGTGGAGGATGCTGTTTTGGACGCGGCACTCTTTCAAGCAGGAGTAATTCGTTGCCAGACACTGGAAGATTTTTTTGACCTCTCACGCAGTTTCAGTTGGAACCAGAGCCCTAAAGGAGATAAAGTTGCAATTATTTCTAATGCGGGAGGTCCGGCAGTTATTTCAGCAGATGCCGTAATAAGCGAGGGGTTGAAGCTGGCGGAATTTGATACGGAAACTCATGAGAAACTTCTGGAAATATTGCCCCGTTATGCAGGTATCTTAAACCCCGTAGATGTTTTAGGAGATGCTTTGGCAGATAGGTATGCAAATGCCTCGGAAATAATTTTACAAAATAAAGAGGTTGACGCTTTAGTTGTAATTTTAACTCCCCAAATCATGACTCAAATTGAACAAACTGCTGATAGCCTGGGAAGGTTATCGGAAAAATATCAAAAGCCGATTTTTTGTTCGTTTATCGGGGGCAGCTTAGTACTGGAGGGTGAACAAGAGCTTAATAAATTAAAGATTCCAAGCTTCAGGTTTCCCGAACGGGCAATTTGGGCAACCGGCAAGATGTGGCAATTTAGGAAACTCCACCTTGAAGAACCCTAGCC
>JAMDBX010000067.1 GCA_023487645.1 Patescibacteria group bacterium
GAAACAAAGAAAAAGCCACCATTAACTGGCAATTTACCAGTGCAATGGCTAAGAAGAAGTTTAACTTACATTAAAATTAAAGTAAAGAGGTACTAGTTGGCGGTTTTTCACCTAACGCATATGGAGTTAGATAAACGGGGTAATCATTTCAGCAACATCTTCCGGCAGATCCGAGATAATATCCTCTGCTTCCCCCAAGCTGATGTGTTTCTGAAGCGCCATCAAGACCGCGCTGACTACATCTTCTATGTTATCTTCCATGGAAAAGGGGAATTGTCTTCTGATTTCCTGCAGGAATTCTTCCTTATTCATTTTTATGGGAACTTTGGCCGGATTCCAGCCATCATAATACATACCCCGTATCAGCATGGGTAGTTGGGCGCCCAACTGGACTGCTTCTTCAACCGGCAGCCTATCCCTTAGCGTATGCAAGACTGCCCTAAGGGCAGCATAAGATTGATTCCGCCGGTTTTCCCAGCCAAAAGTCTTTTCAATTTCTTTCAAAAGCTCATTGGTTTTTTGGATCGTATTATTAAATTCTTCAAATCCGCTTCCATCCATAAATTTATGCTACATCAGGTTGTTTAAAGCCGGGTTACAAACAGAAAAGAATTTTGTAAGAAAGAGTTTAAGTGGGAGAAGGGGTTGATGAAGTTGTGGGAGCGGGGGAGATTTCTAGGGTGGTTGTTGGTGAAGTGATCGGGGTTACTGATGGGGTGATTATTATATAGGTTGTGCCTGATGAGGTCGGAGTCGGAGGAGAAGCGGGTGAGACAGCGGCGGAAGGGGTAGCCGTGTTTGTCAGGCAGTTTTTTAAGGGTTCGGTACCTTTGACAAAATATTCAAAGGCGGCAGAACTGGTGGCAATTTTGGAAACAGGATTTGAGCCGCAAGTAGGGATTTTAACTATGCCTTCAGGCGGGGTAAATTGCTCAATAGGGGTTCCTTTTAAAAATTTCTCCATCAGATCCTGCCAAATTGGCGCAGCCCCTAAGGATCCAGCCACCCCATCCATTGGTTCGTTATAATTATTTCCTACCCATACCCCTACTACTAAACTGGGGGTATAGCCGATAGTCCAAGCATCTTTAAATTCCTCAGCTGTGCCGGTTTTGACGGCGGCAGGCCGGGAAATATTTAAAGCAGTGCCAAAAACTTCAGCCCGGGCTTTATTGTCGGACAGAATTGAGGAGATTAAAAAGGTATATTTTTCATCAACTACCCGGGTGGGATTAGGCTGATATTTATAAATCAAATTACCCTTTTTGTCGGCAATCTCCAAAATTAAAGTCGGTTCGTTTCTATAGCCTTTGTTGGCAAATACCGCATAGGCGTTAGTCAGCTCTAATAGTTTAACCTCGCCTGTTCCTAGCACTAAGGCTAAGCCGTAGTTCTCCGGATCGCCCAGAGTAGTGATTCCTAAATTCTTGGCTGAATCCAGTGCATCCGGTACCCCGATTTTTTGCAGGACCGAAACAGCCGGGATATTTAAAGAATTAGATAGCGCTCTCCTGACTGTCACCGGTCCCCGGTATCTTCGATCGTAGTCGACAGGTCGGTAATAAGCGTTTGGATCATTGGCTAAGTTGTAAAGAGCCGCGGCACGGGTGGGAAATCTGGCAAAAAATTTCTTTTCATCAAAGTTGGCAAATCTGGTCGGTTCATCCTGCAGTATTGTGGCAGGGGTAAGAAAATTTTCTTCAAAAGCCCGGATATAAACAATTGGTTTGAAGGCGGAACCTGGTGAGCGAAGCGAGACAGCAATATTAACTTTGCCAAAACTGCTATTATTCCAGTCTTTGCTGCCGACTAAAGCTTTAACTTCAGAGGTTTTTGGATCCATGACAACGGCTGAGCCGTTGGAGACATTATTAAACCTGAGGTTTTCTACTTGTCTGGCCACTGATTTTTCGGCATACTTTTGCCAATCTAAATCCAAAGTGGTTTTAACCTTAAAGCCGGACCGGGCCACTACCTCTTCACCATATTGCTTGATTAGCTGGTCCCTGACCATTAGGGCAAAGTGGGGGGCGGTAGCGTTAAGATCGTTTTGGTGAGGGTCAAGCCCAATATCCTCCTTTAGGGCTTCGTCTTTTTGTTCAGGGGTAATATATTTTTGTTCCACCATTTTGTCTAAAACCAGTGCCTGTATTCTTTTGGCTTCGGTTAGATCCCCGTTTAATAAAGAAAGCCGTGAGGGGGCCGGTAAGACGGCGGCTAAAATGGCGCTTTGGGCCAGGTTTAAATCTTTGGCGTGTTTGTTGAAGTAAATATCGGCTGCTTCTTCTACTCCAAAAGAGCCTTCGCCAAAGTAGACGGAGTTTAAGTACATTTCTAAAATCTGGTTTTTGGTATATCTTCTTTCCAGTTCCTGCGACAAAACTATTTCCTGGGCTTTTCTCAAAAAATCCTTTCTGGGATTAAGCAGGGAATTTTTAACCAGTTGCTGGGTGATGGTGGAGGCTCCGTACGTCAGCTGTTTTCCCTGAATATCCTCAAAAAAAGCCCGGATCATGGCGGTGATGGAAAAACCGGGATGGGAATAAAAATCCTTATCTTCCATGGCGATAATGGCCTGTTGGGTAACTTTGGGGATATTAGACAAAGGCACCTCTTTTTTCAGCTTAGCGTCATAAAAAGTAAAAAAGAGGCGGCTTTTAGAATCAAATAGTTTAATCCCCTGATCATTATGATTGATTAAGGTTTCTCTGGGGGCTAAGTCTGAAGCAAAATGAATATAGGTTAGTATGGGTATGAGGCAAAGGAAAATGGTTACAGCAAAAAAAGCCACCAAAAGGTCGCGGCGCAGCCAAGTCATAGTTAAAGCTTAATTAAGTTTTGTGGAAAGAACGTGAGAATTATTAGAGAAGTATGTAAGAATGGGAGGAGTTAGCCAAAATATTTCCAGGAATCATATTTAGTTTGAAGTTGGTCCTTGGTGACATTAACCGGTGGCAAACCGGCAGATTTTTCAAACCCAAAATCCAGGAGTTCTGCTGCCCACATATCTCTTTCTAAAACTCCCGGAGCGCCTAATACCACAGCTAATAATCTTTTGCCGCCTCTTTCGGAAAATACCACTGTGCAGTTGCCAGCTTTTTCCGTATTGCCAATTTTGACGCCCGCTACACCCGGATATACATCCAGTAATCCATTCCAGTTGTAAAGATCTGCCTGTTTGTGAGTACTTGTCGCCGGATAGAACTGGTAATCCTTGGTTACAATTTCCCTAAAAGTCGGATAATTTTTTAAGGCATAATTTGCCAGGATGGCTAAATCTTCCACGCTGCTGAAGTGAGTATCAGCATCAAACCCCTGCGGGTTATCAAAGTGGGTATTTTTTAGCCCTAAAACTTCAGCTTTAATATTCATGGCTTTTATAAAAGTGCCGTTACCGTATTTTTGGTCAATATTATCTTTGAAAACTTGAGCCACATCATTGGCTGAAGTTAACAGCATGGCATTTAGCAGTTCGTTCCGACTCCACTTTTGTCCCGGCACGACCCCCATCCGGGTAGGCTGGACATTGGCCGCGTTTTGAGAGACGGTGAATTGGTCATTAGGGCTGGCCAAATCCATCACCACCACCGCGGTCATCATTTTAGTCAGAGAGGCCATCGGCAGTCTTTGATTAAGATTTTTTCCGGCGATTACCTGGCCGGTATCAGCATCAACCACCGCATAGGCAGAAGCCTGGTTAAAATCAGCGGAAGTATCAACTGGAGTTTGGACATTGGCTTCCTTGATTTGAAAATTATTGGCAGTTTGGGCCAGCTTGGCACGGATATCATTAAACCGGTCAACGGTAATGGCCGGCTTAACCAGCGGTTGGGTGGCTGCTTGCTGGTGGGCCTTGATGGATTGGATAAAGGTCATGGCGAAACCGAAAACCAGCGCGACCACAAAAGGTTTCCAGCTGTGTGAAAGTATTTTGATGATAGGTTTTAAGTTATCCATATTCATTAGATATTATTCACCGCCTTGTTGGTCAAATCAGCGCTGGCCAACTGTTTCGGGCCGAATTTTTGTTCCAGCAAATTCCATAGTTCGGGCTTGCCGTCATCGTTGCCCAAAGCCCAAATGCCGACTCCGCCTAATCCTTTCTGTTTGGCAAAGTCATATTTAATGCCTAGGGATTTAGTATCTTCCATAAAGACCATTCTCCAGGTGTCTGTATTGGCGATATGGTAAGCAAAATAGCCGACTTTTCCGTCATCATCCCAGCCATTAATTACCTGGTCTACTCCGTTTAAAACCGAATTCCATGAATTGGCCACCAGAGAATAAGGTTCTGATTCCCCAGCACCCTTCCAGGAGGTTTGGGCTTTAACAGCCGGCTGATCGACCACATAGTTATACCCGTAATAAGGTACGCCCAAAATTAATTTATTGGCAGGCATTAATCTGAGGAAGTCATTAACTGAGGTGGAGATATCATACCAATATTTTCCGTCCTGATATCCATATAAAGGAGCGGTCGGAATGGCATTGTCTGATCCGGCATTGGCAAAATCATAAGCCATCATAAAAATGCCGTCAGACATTTTACCCAAGGCGCCGATGTCATAAATTTTCGGATCTTTAACAGCGGTGGCATATACGGAAACCGTCACTTTTGAACCAGGTACTTCTTGATGCATTCGGTTGGTTAAATCGGTTACAAACTGGGTAAAACGGTCCCGGTAATATTGGCCCGGATCGCCCTCGAATTCAAAATCTACGTTAATTCCGTCAATACCCCGTTGTTTGACTAACCCGACAGCCTGATCAATGGCTGTTCTTTGGGCATTTGTGTCATCCATCAGTTGGGTAATCGAGCCATTATCCATTTGAGTTAAGGTTAAAACTACCCTGGTGTTATTTGAATGGGCCTTCCTGAAAAGATCTGTGGCCTGACTGCTGGCAAAAGTGTTGTAGCCGGGCGAATCCTTGACCAAATTGCCGTCGCTACCAACTTCAACTCCAAAATATGCCAGCGTGGTTAAAACCTTAAAATCGATATTGGATAGTTTATTGATGTTCCAGTATGGAGCGAAACCAAAAACTTCGCTGGAATCCTTGACAGGGGTTATGTGGGCTAAGGGCGCCTGAGTCGATGCTGGGGCCGGTGCTTGGGCAAGGACTGGTTTTGGGTTGGACGTTTTACCGCTGACTAAGATGGCGGCAATCAAAGTTAGGTACACGAAAATTACCAAACTTTGTTTGGCCTCCTGGAAAATTTGGGAAAAGAGGTTTTTAACCTCCTCATATGATGTGGACAGTAAATTCATCATAAGTTTAAAAAACTTTACACATTGTCGCTTTGATTAACTACGAAGAATCTAAAAAGCTTTTTGTCCGACCTTCGTGATTAATCAAGGTGGCAATGCGGAATACTGTACTAATGAAGTAAAAAAAGGTTCTTCTGAACCTGAAGTGCGTATGTTAACAGAGATGTAAAGTCTTGTCAATAAACCTATAGAATGCAATATTTAGAGGGAAATTGTGGAGGTTTGAGGAGTTTCCCTAGTTTCTTCACTATTTTTCGGGCTGTTTCCTGCTTGCGACTTCATGAAGTCAATAAAGACTAGGCCGAGAACTATTAAAGCAGTTATAAGAGTTAAGAAGATTATCAGAACTTTGTTGTCAAAGTTTTCCTTTAAAGCCGGTGATTTGAGTAGTGGAGTATTTATTAAAATATTCATGTTTTGCCAAAAGCCCTTTCGATAAACATTAAAAACAATGCGCCTAAAGCTGCAACGGCAATGGAGGGGAAGTTAAATCCGGAAATCCCGATGCCAAAAACTAAATTACCTAAAATTCCGCCTAATATGGCCCCTAAGATAGCTAAAATTACGGAACCCAAAACGCCTCCTCTTGAAGGATAAGGGTCAATTAGGTTAGCAATTACTCCGATAATAAGTCCGAAAATGATCCATAAAGGAATATTCATACTATATACAAATGATACTTTTTGAAAATTAAAACCGACACAAAAAGAGGTAAGAAGTCAGCAAGAATCTTACCTCTTTTTTAAACATTTATCCCTTACCTCTCACCCTCCATGTCCTCCATATAATAGGGATTGTCCTCGTTTTTATTTGTCCTTCCTCTTCCTATATCATGATAAGCTGGTTGTTCTTTCTTCATCCCCTGATTCTTTCTGCCGGTTTTGGAAGACTTTGATTGCTTGCCTTTTTTCATCGCCATGCTAATCACCCCCTCTCCTGTTCATTTGGTAGTTTACTTTTCTTCATTAATGAAAATGTGCTTTTTTTGTAATAACTTTGTAATAAAGACCCCTTTTCTATTGAACAATAAAATTGATGTATATATAATTCGAATACTCGGAAATATTTCTTAAATTATGGTGAGTAAAGTATTAATTGTTGAAGACGACACAGGTTTGCAGAAATATTTAAAAGAACTTTTGTTAAATAATGAATATTCTCCCCAAGCGGTTTCTGACGGTATATCTGCCATAAATTTCATCTCCAAATCCGCCCCGGATTTAGTTATTCTGGATTTAGGGTTGCCTAATATGAGCGGCGAGTCGGTTTGTCAGGAAATCAGGAAGGATCACCCGGAAGTGCCGGTTATTATTTTGACTGCCCGGGACGGCATGTCTGATATTGTGCAGGGGTTGAATTTGGGGGCAGATGACTATATTACCAAACCATTTGTGGCTGATGAATTGTTGGCTCGGATTAAAGCCCGGCTGCGCCGTACCGGCGAGCCGGAAAGCAAACTAAGGATTTCCGACTTGGAGCTTGATAGGAAAACATTTGAGGTTAAAAGAGAGAGTAAAAGCATTCAGCTGACTCCCCAGGAGTTTAAATTACTGGAATATTTAATGCATAATAAAGGCCGGATTTTGACCAGAGAAATGATTCTTAACAGGGTTTGGCTGTATTCTCAGGATATTGAAACCAGAGTGGTGGATGTATATATGGGATATTTGCGGAAAAAGATTGACGGCGGATATAAGAAAAAGCTTCTTCACTCGGTCAGGGGTTTTGGGTACATGATTAAAGATTAGGGTTTAACAGTTTAAGCTTGGGTAGCTTTACTTCAACAGTAGTGCCCTTATTTTCTTTAGATCTGATGTTAATGATACCGCGGTGCTGGGCTACAATATTTTTGGCTAAAAAGAGTCCCACCCCCATGCCTTCTCCGCTGTGATTTCCGCCCCGGTAAAACATTTGGCAAACTCTCGGCAGGTCTTTTTTAGATATCCCTTTACCCTGATCCTTAACCTGGCAAATCACATAACCGGATTTATGTTTCAGGGAGATGACGATACTTTTATCCAAAGGAGAAAATTTGGCGGCATTGTCCAGCAAATTAAGAATTGTTTGCAGTAATTTATTGTAGTCACCGATAATCCTATCGTGGCCGGGCATTAATTTGTTTTCCATTAAAATTTTATTATGAGGACGGATAAAGCGAAAATCTAAGAGTGCCTTGTCTACGATCTCTTTTAAATAACATTCCTCCCAGACATAGCGAAATTTGCCGGTTCTAATTCGGTCTATTTCCAGTAGCTCATTAACCAGCTGGCCCAGTCTGTAGCTTTCCCAGGACAATTCTTCAATCCACCTTGATTCAGGAGTATTAGTTTCTGCCAGTTTAGAATAGAGGAGCTGGGTATAGCCGTTGATGGTGGTCAATGGCGTTTTTAGCTCATGGGCAGCCATGGAAATAAACAGATCCCTGGTTTCCATGGCCTTTTGGGCTTGGAATTGGAGTTGGGCTTTGCGGATGGTTAATACAACCAGGGGGGCAAACAGTTTCAACATATCCTTCTCTTTTTCCGAAAAAAATTTATTCTTCAAAGACATAAAGGAAATTACCCCGATAGGTTTGATACGGTCGGATAGAGGTAGGATGATAACCGAATGGATCTTTGTTTCTTTGATTTCCGGGTGATGCCGGAATATCTGTTTGGCGTTTAAAATAACCGGTTCCCGTGCCTTTAGAGCCCGGTACATAAAATCCCTTTTGCGTGGTTTAATTTTACAAAAAACCGGTGCAGAAGCGTAAGCTTTTTTCAATTCTTTATTATCAAGCAATAAAATTGAGCCAAAATCTGTCTGGGTAAGTTTAATCCCTTCTTCCACAATCTGCCTGTAGGTATCCGGCAAGCTTAAAGGCGACAAGAATTTGAGTCCTGATTGGTAAATTGCTTCCAGGGTATTGTCCACAGTCTATTTTCCGATTAAGACTACTATATATTTATATGGATTTCAGTGGATAATCTAACAATATTCATTTAGGACTTGTAGAAAGTCTGTTTTTTGTTATGTTACTATACTATGAGATTCGCTGAAGGCGAAATGATGCCAGCCATAATTTCTGTTGGTATGGCAACAGGGGATAGACTTGTTACAAACACCGATGTTGATGTTTGCCTGGGGAAAAAAATTGGGTTCACGAATAGAGTAATGAATGGGGTTGGTATTGAACAAAGATTTTGGGTAAAAGAGGGGCAGGCAACTTCTGATTTATGTGTTGGAGCGCTTCGACAGGCAATAGATTCCGCTGGAATAGTGTCTGCTGATATCACCAGCTTGCTTGTAGCTACATCTTCTCCTGATATGCAGGCAGTCTCTACGGCCGCAGTAATTCAAAAGAAACTGGCTTTGTCTAACCGGATTCTTGCAAGTAATAATAGTGATGCTTGTCCGGGGTTTATTTTTGGGTTACATAGGGCTTTTACAGGTTTAACAAGTCCTCTTGGAGAAAAAGGTTATTATGGAGTAATTGGCGGGGAAGTAATGAGCCCGGTAATAGGTAAAGATGATGAGTTTTCTCATGAAAAGAGAAGAAGAGAATCGATTGCTATTCTAGTCGGAGATGCTGCAGGTGCAGTAATTGCTAAAATGGTTACTCCGGATAAAGAAGCACCAACAAATATGGGTTTTGCTTTTGGAGCAGACGGGGAATATGCAGACGAATTGGGGGTTGAGGCGGGAGGAAGTAAATTACCGATAAATTTAACAGTCGTTCAGGAGGGAAGGCTTATCTTCATATGGACGGAAAGGCAATATTTAAGCAGGCCGTAAGAAGGATGTCAGAGGTGGCAAAAGAGGCTTTAGCCAGGGCAGAGGTTCCGATAGAAGAAATTGATTTTTTTGTACCACACCAGGCAAACGGAAAAATAATTAAAGCGGTAGCAG
>JAMDBX010000014.1 GCA_023487645.1 Patescibacteria group bacterium
CTCATCTGCCAACACTCCGTCATGTTTAGTAATTTTACCTTTTTCCACCGGAAGAAATTGCGGCCTTTGCCCCGTATGTGGATGAGGAGATTAAAATTATTGATCCAAAAATTATTGTGACTTTAGGCAGATTTTCTTTAGGTAAATTTTTGCCTGATGCAAAAATTAGTAAAGTTCATGGACAAGTTTTTAAAGTCAGCTGGCAGGGAAAAGAAAGAATGGTTATGCCGATGTTTCACCCGGCAGCAGCACTAAGGCGTCAGGATGTAATGGTAGAATTTAAAAAAGACTTTCGGGTTTTAAAAAGAGAATATCTTTTTTGAGCGTTTACTTTTCCGGTGCTATTAATCCCAGGACGGGGAATACCAGGCTGGTTTTCGGTTGATAGTAGGTACCATCCGATACATTGTAAACAACATAAGGTAGGATAAGATCTGGCTGCTGGTTAGGTGCGGTGTCAAAAAATACTGCTTCATCAGAGTAGTTGCTGGGAAGGATAGCGCTTCCAAAGTAAGTATTATCACCCGGGAAGATTCTGCTTAAAGTACTTTGATATTTAGGACTGTTACCATAATCGCTTGTTTGGTTTAAATATATAAAAGAAGGAGAGATGGCGTCTTCCAGAATAAACGCATATTTTTCATTACTATAGTAATGTTTATTAAACAGGTATTTACTAAACTGATTATTGCCTGTTAATACTACAATACCTGCTTCGCCCTGTTTAAGCTCCGGTACATTTTGCCCGGTTTGAATATTTTTATAAGAACGGGTCAGATTTATGTCAACTATTTTGACTCCTTCATCTTTCTGAGCCCCGTTTGGTTTAAGCAGTTGTTTTACCCGATCAGAGAATGTAAGTGGCTCAGTATTATTTGCGGAAATCGCTTGGTTTCCATAATCAGTTTGGACAATCGTGGTGTAAATCGGTACATCACCGCTGGTTTCTATATCGATTTTAATTTTTCCGTCTTTACTATTTTTGACCGGGAGTGATTGGGTGAATCTATTGTATTGTTGTTTTTCTTTAGTTAAATAAGCAATTTGGTCATTGACTGATACTTTAATTGACGGTTCGTCAGCATAAAATTTTCTTCTTTCTGCATATTCGGCTCCGGCCAGCAGTGATAGCGGATCAGAAGAAGGGTCAATTAAAATAGAAGATAGCCCTTTAATTGCCTTATCGGCGTTTGCTGGCGACCCTTTTTCTATTATGGCCAGGGCTGGCAGGGTTTGTGAATAGGCCGTATCGCCGTCCCAAATATAGCGGTCACCAGCTGAGGGAAGGCTCATGGATTGAAGTTGTTCGATCAGAGAATTTTCCCCATTTAATATGCGAATGGCTAAGGAATCAGGCGTATTACGGTAGGCTGCATCCGGCGTCTCGTTAAGTACCCATTGTTTGGCAATCTGCTCCTCTTGTGAAGAGGCTGGTTGGTTTTGAGACCTAATATACTGCTGGGTGTTGGCTATAATTGAGGAGATATTATTAATTTCATCAAGCAGATGGACTTTGAAAGCCTGGTTTAAACCCTGTGTCAGCCAGAGGTTCATGGCAGCGAATGATTCAGCAGTGGCGTAACGGGGCAGGTTCCAGTAATTGCCGGCTCTGCTTTGCATTAAATCTGATACCACTTCGCGGAAATTATTTTTATACCGTGCATAATCATAAGAGGCGGGAGAGATTTTATTATCTCTGGTTTGAGCTAGGATATATGAATATGCAAATAACTGCTGACCAACAGCAATTGAAGGTTGGTAGTCAAAGTAAATACTTCTGTGGAAAAGTTCGCTAATAATATTTGGTACAACTGTCAGCTGAATATTGTTAAAGTCTAAAGTAGGATAGGTGGCTGTAAAAGTGATATTTTTTGATCCTTGGAAGGACATCCACGATGGTATGATATTCCCTTTTGGCAGGACCGGCTTACTAAGTAGCACCGAATCAACCGTATTGTTATTTGTATCTTTCGCTTCTATGGCAAAAGACAGAGTTTTGGCCTGGGTGTTGATGTCGAGGGGGAATGCGGCGGTGGCAAAATCACCCTTGTTGATGTGAACTGGCTGGTTTTTTGATAACCCCAATTCCTTGATGGTCAGGAAGATATTCATATCGGCATCCTGCGAAGATGAGTTTTGTACCAGTGCTGAAATTATCGGTTTATCTCCCTGGTAATAAAAATTTGCCAAGGCCGGTATGATGTTGAAATCCTTTTGTGAAATCAAGCTGGAATTGGTTTGGCCAAACTGCGAGACCTGTGTGTTAGAAAAAACTTGGGCAGTGAAGGTGGTAATATTGTCAGGCAATTTAAAAGAAATAGTGGCTTGTCCGCTGGTATTTGTTTGTATATGCGGATTCCAGTAGGCAGTATCGGCAAAGTTTTGTCTTGGTCCGGGTCCTTTTTCATTATGGACATAAAAGCCGTCAGTAAAGAAGGTGTGATAGCGGGCAGTTGTAAGGTTGTATACTGCAAATTGTCCAAGGTGCGGAGTGATTGAAGTGATTTTTACAGAATTGCCATTTTCATCAAGCAGGGTATCGCCGATTTTTGCCTCTTTTGCCTCACGCCAGCTGCCGTTTAGATAAATTCTGTGCACCCAAGTTACATTTAAACTATTGTTAATAGTTAAATAATCAGTTACTGCATGATAATAGGTTTTGACTACTGTATCTATCGTTAGTTGGGGTGATTGGTCAGAAATACGGGTTAAGATTTTGTCGCCATTTTTTACATCCTCAATGTTTTTACTAGATCCGTCACCCATTAGTATTTTTGTGCCTTTAGTGAAACATCCGCCACCGCCACCGCCGATATTCCTCATGATGCCGGTAGTAGAATCATAATGAGTGACGGATGAATAGGGGGTAGATCCGTAGAACGAATCAAAAATATCTCCGTTTAACTGTCCAATTTGCAGCAGGGAAGCATCAATAACTGCCAGCGAGTTGTCGGCTGAGACCGGATTTCCTTGCTGGTCTTTGGTAATAATGGTGGCTGAAACAGTGTCGTCAGGTTTATATATTGGCTTATCAAATGATATGGACGTATTGAGCTTTTGTTTTTCTTTACTAATGGCGATATTAATATATCCCCTGACAACATTGCCTTTGTTGATTGTATACACATCTATGCCAATGCCCTGTCCATATTCGTCTTTGATTGGTATTGGTAAAACAAAAGCAGTATTATTGATGGGGTTGGCGGAAAATGACACTATGTTTGAATAACTACCGTTACTGTTAGTAATTACAATTACTGCATCATTTATTGAGAAGTTGGCTTGGGCTATGAGATTGGCTGTTTCATTAGGCCGATATGAGTCTTTTGGGGTTTTAAGAGTTAGGTTGTATGGTGAGTTGTTTGGACTGTATTGTTGTTTTTGACCTATATATACTTGCTGGCGGCTGGTTACTGTGTTACTTCGACTGTCGCTACCTTGGGCTACCACTTCATAATTTCCTGTATCAACTTTTTGAAATGAGAAGCTGACGCTGCCGTCTGAGCCGGAAGTGACGTTTTGAGTTTGTACCTGCTGTTTGTTGTTATAGTCGATGACCTTGTATAAAGATAGTGTAACAGCTTTATTGCTGACTGTTTCTCGGGGGCTATTGTGGTTGAGGACTGAGACTGTGCCGCTGATGCCGTTATCATTATCGCCGGTTAAATTATTTATAAATATGGCAAATTCGCCCCGGTGGATAAGTTTGGCAATTTTTCCAATTGACGGTGAGGCTCCGATGTTGGGTGTAACTTCCAGGGTAGCGATTTGGCTTAGTTCGTATTTAGCCGGCAGATTAGCGGAAAAAGCAATTTGCGCTGTTCCTTTGCTGTCAAACTTCCCGCTGCCTGAAACCAGTTCATCCCCGTTTCCATAGTAACCACTGACTGTCCTTTCGATATTTTCAGTGGTACGGTCTTTCATTTCCTGAAAACTACTAACTAATACCCGATAAGTAAAATCTACATTTGAAAGGGGCTGGCCGTAATTGGTTTTAGCAAATACCGTCATATGGGCATTATCAGAACTAATATATTCTTTTTCCGTCGTGGTGGCGGTGATATCCATATCAGGTTTGCGGTATGACTGGATGACCACTGGCAGCGAATCAATTTGTTTATAGGTGCCGTCTGCTTTTTTGATAGAAAGAGTAATCTGGGGATATGAGCCGGTTATCATTTGTGGCAGCTGCACATCGTAGGTGACAGTTCCGTTTTGATCAACGGTTAACGGTTGATAAGTGCTGTTTGGATCTGGCGAACCATAATCAAGGAGGAATTTGGCGTAGAATGTCCCATTGGAGACAGCGTAATTGCCATTGTCTTTTTTTCTGATAACAGCCTTATAATGTACCATATCAGCAGGTCTGTAAACTGGCCTGTCAGAATAAGAAAATACTTGATAATTGTCTTCGTCGGTCGTATGGTAGCCAAAAGGACCGTAGGTTTTGGTAAAGGTAACCGCTATATCGTTACCAATATGTGTAATTACAAAATCCACTGCATCAGTTGGTTGTTTGCTACTACCAATACCGTCATTCCCTGTCACAATTTTGTCAACCAGTGTCGGTGGCCCTTTTACTTTATATAGTTCGGCGCTGACGCCGCTTATGCCCTTGCCGGTATTTTGCTCAGTGGTCCAAATATAGGTATTTTTGACATCGTTAAAGACCTGGCTAATATGGTTTGATGTCACGACAAAGAAATCTTCACTACCCTCCTTATTTTTGGCAGTGACAAAGTATATGCCTGCTTCAGGAAAATAATTTGCTCCAAGCTGCAAAAAATACTCTCCTAATGATTTTCCAGTTTGTAGAGTTGAGCTGTATTCTTTTATATCGTTATTGTTTGATTCGTTTTCGAATTGATAAAGTGGGTTTTTTCCTTCCTTATAACTAAAATATTTCAGGAGTTGGTTTTCTGAGGCTTTTTGAATGGTGACAGTTAAGGGAGAATTTAGCAGAGACAAGCTTGTTTGGTTATCAGGTGAGTTGGTTGGTGATTCTGCATTAAATAAAACATTAATTGGTGTAGTAGTCAGTTGGTTGGCAGCTATGGCAATTAATTTTTGATTAGTATGCAGCCCAAATAATGGGTTTTGTTTTGTTCGGAATGAAATGTTGATATTATCCGGTAATTGTTGATTATCAGAAGAGTGAAGATTTTTATTTATGGTAACCATATAAACAGTATTGTATGCCAGGGTATTAGGGAAGTTATCAGCTTGAGTTTTATCAGAGGAGAAGTAGGCCACCTGCCCGTTTTTTTCCAGATGCCAGGTGCCTGTAACAGCTGGAGATATATTGAAATAATTGCCAAGTTCTTTTTCTGAAACACCAATTTTCTTCGAGAAAACAAAAGTCGGTTGGCCAATGGCTGAAAAAGTACCATCCTGGTCTTCCGGTGAGCTTTCTATGAGTTCAAACTTTTGAGCATTATTGTGTGGTTTAGGTATGATCCTGTTGGGTATAATCTTGTATTGGCTAATGATAAAAAATAAAGCAGGTAGCAATATGGCAAGGAAAACAAGTAATACTAAGGGTAAAGCTATCTTTTTAATGAAATGACTGTGGTTATTGGGCGGTTTATCATTATTGGATGTGACTGCGGTAATTTGAGGATTCGCATAAGGAGGATTTTGAGGTAAGGTGTTGTCCATATAATGATGGTATATTTGTTCCTCTAATAAAGTCAAATTGATGATGTAATAGTTGAATTTTTCTTAGAAGTTAGGTATATTAAGATTCACCTTTTATGGATATTCCCGGCGGTATTTTCAAAAGTTATGACATCCGCGGCATATACCCTGATGAGATAAATGAGGAAAATATTGTTCCAATTGTCCGGGCCATTTATAAATTCTTCTTAGATAGTGCTGGGAAAAATTCCTTAAAGATAGTTTTAGGTCGGGACATGAGAATTTCTTCCCCAAGCCTTTTTGAGAAAGCTTCCCAAGCGCTGGTTGAGGCAGGAGCAGAAGTGATCGATATTGGTCTTTCTTCCACCCCTACTTTTTATTTTGCGGTTTTAAATTACAGTTATGACGGGGGTATTCAAATCAGCGCTTCCCATAATCCCAAAGAATACAATGGTCTGAAAATTGTCAGACGGACTAGTGACGGAATCCTAAAAATTGGGGCCAACACTGGCATGCATGAAATAAAAAAGCTGGCTTTGGAAGGTGTGGACTTTGGACCGGTGGAAAAAGGTAAAATTACTAAACATGACGGAGTGTTGGCAGATGAAGTACAAAATTCTTTAAATATTAGTCATCATCCTCAGATTAAACCCTTCAAGGTGGTAGCTGATCCAGCTAATGCTATGGGTGCTTTATATCTGATGCAGTTATTTAAAGAGATTGGAGGAGAGTTAGTCAAAATGAATTTTGAACTGGACGGGACTTTTCCGGTCCATCAACCTGACCCTTTACAGTTTGACACCTTAAAAGATTTACAAAAAAGGGTGGTTTCCGAAGGAGCTAATTTAGGTTTGGCGCCGGATGGGGACGCGGACCGATTGTATTTTATTGATGAAAAAGGTGGGATAGTGTTACCTTCATCTATTACTAGTTTAGTGGCTCGGGAACTTTTACAGCAAGGAATGGGGGGCAAAATTTTAGTAGATTTAAAATATGTTTTCACCCCAAAGAAAAATGTGGAAGATTTTGGCGGAGAACTGGTGGTTTGTAAAACAGGACACTCCAATATCACTGAAGCCATGCACAAAAATGCAGGTTTATTTGCCGGGGAAGCTTCAGGTCATTTTTATTGGGGGGCAACCGGCGGAGCAGAATCACCGATGCCGGTAATCTTAATGATCCTGTCGATGATGAGCAAAACTGGTAAACCTTTGTCTGCCTTGGCTCAAGAAGTCAGGACTAGTGATGAATCAGGCGAGATAAACTATAAGGTCCAAAATGCTTCGGAAATCATGGAGAAATTAAAAGAGCATTATCATGATGGAGAATTCTCTGATTTGGATGGAATTGCCATTAATTATCCGGATTGGAGATTTTCTTTAAGATCCTCAAATACCGAGCCATTACTACGGCTTAACATTGAGGCTCATAAGGGTATGGATGTGAATGTTAAAAGAAAAGAAATTGTGGAGTTGATTGAAAAACATGCGGTAACTGAGCCCTTGCAAAAGTAATCAGTTTGTGGTTAACTAGAGAATACATTAAGAGTGGTCGAAGTTTCGACCCGGCAACCGGAAAGTAATCGGTGCCAGCCCCGAATAGTCGGGGGATGTGGTCCTTTTTAGGATAAACTTAGGACCTCTCTTGATGAGAGGTTTTTTTGAATGATAAAAACAAATGGTATAACAACTTTTACTTCAGAATCGGTTTGTGCCGGACACCCGGATAAAATCTGCGACCAAATTTCCGACGCTATCTTGGATACAGTGTTGGCGCAAGATCCGCACGGCAGAACCGCGATAGAATGTTTAGCAGGAAATAATAAGTTAATTATTGCTGGGGAAATTGGGGCCAATGCTAAAGTGGATTTTAAAAAGATTGCTAAGGATCAGATTAAAAGATTGGGGTATACCGATCCGAAATTTAATTTTTGCCACAGATCCCCCATTAGTATTTTTGTTCACGAGCAGTCTCCAGAAATTGCCGTTGGGGTGAAGAAAAAGGGGGCCGGCGACCAAGGAATGATGTTTGGTTTTGCCTGCCGAGAAACTGATGTTTTAATGCCGTTGCCAATTACCATGGCTCATGCTTTGACTAAAAGAATGGATCAGGTCCGGGAAGAAAAAATTGTTCCCTATTTAAGACCGGATGGAAAATCTCAAGTAACTATTGAATATCGAGATGGCAAGCCGTATAAAGTGACTCAGGTAGTAATTGCTATCCCACACGAAGAGTCAATTGATTTAGATCAGGTTAAAGATGATATTTATGAGTTTGTGGTAATTCCGGTGTTGGAACGTTTTGGATTTAAAATTAAAAAAGAAGATTTGATTGTGAATGGTACTGGAATTTGGCATAACGGCGGCCCCGCTTCTGATTGTGGTTTAACTGGCCGGAAAATTGTAGTTGATACTTATGGTGGATATGCCAGGGTTGGCGGGGGAGCTTTTTCCGGTAAAGAACCATCAAAGGTAGATCGGGGTGGAGCTTATGCAGCTCGATTTTTGGCTAAAAATATTGTGGCCCATGGATTGGCTGATCGGGCAGAAGTCAGATTGGCTTACTTTATCGGGGCTAAGCAACCCACCATGCAGGATGTGGAAACTTTTGGGACTAATAAAAAATCTCACAAAGTCATTCTATCTTTCATGAATAAAATTTTGGATACCTCAGTGGAAGGAATAATCAAAGGTTTGGATTTGCAAAGACCAATTTATTTACCAACTGCGGCTTATGGTCATTTTGGCCGTAACGAATTCCCCTGGGAAAAAATAGTCTAATTTATTCCGAATTGGGAAAAATTTTTCAGAGAATCTTCAAAAACTTCAACCTTTTTCACTTGCGCCATGGATGGGCCTGCTTTACACCATTTTACAAATTCATCTAGCTTTTCTTTTTCACCTTCTGCTTCTATGTAGACTGATCCATCTGGCAAATTCTTAGTAAAGCCTTTGATCTCTAGTTTATCAGCCTCTGCTTTGGCGCTGGCTCGAAAAAATACTCCTTGGACCAAACCGTAAATTGTAATGTTTAAATGTTTCATTCAAATTCCAAAATCATTGGCAAGTGATCAGAAACTTCAATATCGGGAACTTGGAAATTTTTGACATTGATGCCATTTGAGACAAAAGTATAATCAGCAAATTTTTCCTCCCCGGGGAAAAATTTATTTCTGGTGGCAGTAATTTGATATTTCTTAATTAAATTAACCATATCTTCTTCTAATATTTTTACGCTTTGGGTATTGAGTGCCAGGTTGAAGTCTCCGCATAAAATTTTTTCTCTGGGAAGTTTTTTAAGAAATTGATTAATTTTTTGGGACTGGTTTATTCTTGATTCTGTGTCCGATTTGGAATTAGGGGGCGGCAGCCAAATTCCATGGCGAAAGTGAAAAAGGTTGAAG
>JAMDBX010000059.1 GCA_023487645.1 Patescibacteria group bacterium
TAATTAAGTTTTTACTGGATTAATCTTTTGCAAAGAGGCTGGACCTCCCCCATAAATTTTCATCCAACCATCAAACTTCACCACGCTTCCAGTGGCCCGAAAAGTGTAGGCTCCAGCAGAGATATCAATTGTAGTTTGATCCATAACGGCATCAGCTATCTGAGAAGCTATCATCCGCTTCCAAATTAATTCATAAAGCCGGAGATGATCTCTGGAAAGACCTTCTATAGCACTAAGCTTTTCTCCAGTAACTCTCACATCTGTTGGACGGATCGCTTCATGAGCTTCCTGGGCCAATTTAGATTTAGTTTTATAAACTCTGGCAGCAGGAGGTAAATAACTCTTCCCTAAATTCTCTTGAATATAACTTCGAGCTTGAGTTAAAGCTTGAGGAGAGAGGTTAAAAGAATCAGTTCGCATATAAGTAATCAATCCATGTTCATACAAAGCTTGGGCAATCATCATCGTTTTTTTAGCAGAATATCCTAAACGCAAAGAGGAGGCTTGTTGCATGGTTGATGTAGTAAAAGGAGGAGCGGGATATTTTTTGACCTCTTTTTGGGTTACTTTGGCTACTTTATACTCAGCTTTTTCCAACAACCCCAGGTGTCCGTCAGCCTCTGTTTTGCTTTTAATAGTTAATTTTTTATGATCTTTTTCCACTAAACTAGCCACAAATTGACCCTTATCTGTACCATGTTCTAAAAGTGCATCAATGCTCCAATATTCTTGAGGTTTAAAGATAGTGATCTCTTTTTCCCGGTCAACAATCAAACGCAAAGCCACAGATTGCACTCTTCCGGCAGATAAACCACTTTTAACTTTTTTCCACAGCAGTGGTGATAATTTATAACCCACTAACCTATCTAAAACCCGGCGAGCTTGTTGGGCATCTACTAATCTCAGGTCAATATTCCGTGGTTCCTCAAAGGCCTCTTTAATAGCCTCCGGGGTAATTTCATGAAAGACCACCCTTTTGACATCAACAGCCAGTTTGGAGTTACTACCCCGTAATAGTTCATTAAGATGCCAGGCAATAGCTTCACCTTCACGGTCAGGATCGGTGGCCAACCATAAATTTTTAGCTTGAGCAGCCAGTTTTTTTAATTGATTGACTCTTTTAGTTTTATCCCGGGGAATAATATATTTTGGCTGAAAGTTGTGTTCCGTATCCACCCCAATATCTGATTTCGGTAAATCCCGGATATGTCCCATAGAAGCTTCAACCTGGTATTTACTTCCCAGATATTTAGATAAAGTTTTGGCTTTTGTTGGTGATTCAACAATTACTAAATTTTGCATCTGATCCTTTCTACGCTAATGGTAGTCTACCAGCTCTGTCAAGTCTGCGGGTTTTTTAAACTTATACCAGAAGTTGTTCTGAAACAATAAATCTCTCTCCTTTGGGTAGTTTATTCTCTAAAATCATAACGGATAATCTAGCCTCTAAAGTATCTTGAATTAACCTTCTTAAAGGCCTGGCTCCCAAGATTGGATCATAACCTTTTTCTACTAATTTTTGGATTACCCCGGCGGCAAAATCCACCAAATATCCCTGATCTTGAAGCTGTTTTTGTAATATTGCCAACTTTAACTGGACAACTTTTTGTAAATCTAAAGGAGCCAGGGGTTTAAAAATTACTACCTCATCAAAACGGTTAACTAATTCCGGCTTAAAAACTAGTAATAATTCTTCTTTAACCTGAGTTTCAATTTGAGCAAAAGCTACCCGGTTTTCAATACCTTTAACAATGGTTAAACTGGCAGCGTTTGAGGTAGCAATAATAATAGTGTTGGTAAAATCGACAACCCGTCCGGAGGCAGAAGTTAACCTTCCATCATCTAAAACCTGTAAGAAAAGAGTTAATACTTTGGGGTCAGCTTTTTCAAACTCATCTAAAAGGATTAAGGAATAAGGTTTCTGGCGGATAGTTTCTGTCAAGAGTCCTTCATTATTAATATCACCAATTAAACGGTTAATAGCATCCGGTGTTTGAAACTCCGACATATCCAACCGGAAAAAATTTCCCTGGCCTTGAAAATAACTTTCCGCTAAATTTTTAGCCAATTCTGTTTTTCCTACACCGGTGGGACCCACAAAAAGGAAAGAGCCGATGGGACGTTTGGTATCCCGAAGTTCAGCTGCTGCCCGCCGTAAAGTCCGAGCAACGGCTGAAACCGCCTCTTCTTGGTCAATCATTTTTTGATGGATAATGTTTTCTAAATTTAACAATTTACCCTTAACTTCTACTCCGGCACTACCCACAGGAATGCTTGTTTGTTGCTGGATAACTTTTTCCACAGTAGCCTTTTTAATCCAACCGTCTTCTGCCACCACTAATGATTGCTCAAAAACTTGCAAAGCAGAATCCGGCAATACCCGATCATGAACATATTGAGAGGTAAGTTTGGCCATAGACTTAATAGCCAATAAACTGCTGCGAATTTTTTTATACCTTTCATGTTCAATGGCCTGATTTTTTAAAATGTCCACAGTTTCTGATTCCGATGCCGGAGGAAGTTCGATTTTGGCAAAAAGCCGGGCAAAGCTGCCATTTTTCTCTAAAATCCGGGTATAGTTGGAGTTTTCGGTGGTAGCAATAAATTGAAAAGTTGATCCTTCGATATATGGCAACAACAATGAATAGAGGTTAAATTCACTTCCAACCTCCCCTAACCCCATATTTTGAATCTCATCGACAAAAACAATGATATTGCCGGAAAATTGCACCTCCTCAAATACATCTTTCACTCTTTGGGCCAACTCTCCCTGAGTTTGAATACCTGCCAACAATTTAGTTTCATCCAGTCTAATTAATCTTTTGGTAGCTAAAGAAGCCGGAGCATCTCCGGAGACAATCAGTTTGGCTAAGTAAGAAACTAAGGCTCCTCTTCCTGAACCCGGCTCTCCTACTAAAACCACATTTCTACCCTGTTCTAAAGATAAAGTGTTAATCACCCGGGAAACAACCTCCGGACGGCCCACAAAATCGGGAACTGAAGTTCTCCCCGCCCAACGGGTTAAATCCTCCGAGACTGTGTCTAAAGATGGTGTTGGTACCCCCAACCATCCCCGATTGATCCCTTTGAGGTGACGGACCCGAAACTCTTCATCCCACAAATGAACCATCCTCCAAGTCTCTTCTTTTCTTTTGAGAAAATCCAAAGCATCAAAAAAATCTTCCAAAGAAAGGTCTAGTTTTAATAGTTGTTGGTAAATATTAGGGGTACTTTCTAACATCGCCACAAAAAAATGCTCCGGTCCTAAGTAGGGCACTACCAACCTTTTGCCCAAATCCCAAGTTCTCTGCAAAACTACCTCCGGGAAAATATTGGCAGCCAGTGTGCTAAAAGTTGTGGGAGTTTGCTCTAAATAAAGTAATAAATTTTGCACCCGGGGAGTTTTTAACAATTTTACTAAATCAAGGTCTGATTTTTTAACTAAACTGCATTTCCAAAGATCATCTAATTTTTTAATCTGCCAAACTTTTTTGGGAGGATGGGCTACAATATGCCTGACAAAAAGAACCACCCCAGCAAAAACTAATACCTTAGCCACTACCCCAAAATTATCCCTGAGCATAAAAGCCATCAGTGGAGTAAGAAACCAATAAAGGGCGATTAAAAAAAGAATTAAGCTGACTAAGGCAAAAGTGATAAGGCCGACAATTATCCGAAATCCCCGGAAGAAAAAACTTAACAGCCGTCCCACAAATGAGGAATCATGAAAAAGGGGCACAAAAAGCAGTCTCCACATTAAACCCACGGCTAAATCTTCTTCCAAGTATAAAACGGCATTATGCCAAACCCGCAAAAAAATAACTAAACTTTCCGGATACCAGAATTTCAATAATTGGAGGGGCAGGGACAGATATTTCATAAATTAAGGTGATTTTTATTCTATTTTTATTTGATCCTCACTAAATTACCGTTGATATCCAATTCCACAAAGTGAGTTGCCCGCCCTTCAATAAACGCCTGGCATTGGTTTGCTGGTACATCATCGGAAGTCTCTCGGGGAGCATGAACAATATCTACCACCCAACCTGGCATGAGATCATTAGTTAAACAGGGGGCTTTAGAAACATCCAACCCCTCCGTGACTCGCTTTTTATATAAGGTTACAGCACTAGCACCAGCCCGATCAGCTTCTGAGGAAACACCTTTTTTATAATCCGGAGGTTTATTGGTAGTAACAACTTCCAAGGCTACCAATAGAATACAAACGAGAACTAAAAGAAAGAGTCCATTTTTTCTATTCATACCTTCCTTATATATTAGCAAATTTTAGTATAATTTCCTCCACCTAAATTTTTTACTAAGCCTAAAATTTCCATTTTTATTAAAGTAGCTCCCACTTCGGAGGCAGCCAATCCTAATTCCCGGCAAACCTCATCAATATGTTTATTTTCCCGGCTGATAATTTCTAATATTTTTTGTTCATTTTCTGAAAGCTTAACCTCACTTACCAACTTGGCAACTGTAGGTTTTGCTTTTTCTATCCCCAACTCTTCTAAAATTTCACTGGCTTCGGTAACCAACCTTGCACCCTGTTTAATTAAAACTGTCGGGCCTTTGGAAAGTTCGGAGGTAATCGGTCCAGGTACTGCAAAAACTTCCCGTCCTTGTTCCAAAGCACACTTGGCAGTAATTAGTGACCCTGAATCCTCAGCTGCCTCCGTAATCAACACTCCTAAAGAAAGTCCGGAGATAATCCGGTTGCGGGCAGGAAAATTTCCCGGCAAAGAAGGAGCATTGGGAGGAAATTCACTTAAAACAGCGCCGTGACCTTGAGCAATCTCTTCTGCCAAGCGGCTATTTTCCGGTGGAAAAATATGATTTAAACCACCACCTAAAACAGCCAGAGTCCGTCCGCCTTCTTTGACTACCACCTGGTGTGCCTGACTATCTACTCCCCGGGCTAAACCCGAGACTACGGTTACCCCAAAAGCTACCAGCTCCCGGGCAAACTTTTCCGTCACCATCTTGCCATAACCGGTAACTTTCCTGGTGCCCACAATGGCCACCGCTTTTTTATCTTCAGCTTTAATCTGTCCTTTGTAATATAAAACAATCGGCGGATCAGCAATTTCTTTAAGTAACAGGGGATATCTTTCATCAAAAATTGTCAGCCAGGAGATATTATCTTTTTGAATATTTTGCAAGTAAACTTGCGGGTCTAATTTTTTCCGGGTTTCTACTAAGAGGTTAACTACATTTTGAGGAATGCCTATTTGAGAAATTTCTTTGGCTTCTGCTTGCCAAGCTCTCTGTGGATCCTGAAAATAATCCAACATGGCTTTTAATCTGATTGGTCCCAAACCATTAATAGAATGTAAAGCCAACAAATACTCTATATTATCCATCTGATTTACACCTACTCTAGCTTTAATTATCTTAACCAGGAATATAACTGAGCGCAAGGGATTTGCTCTAAATTATTCCCCAAGAGTTTTGGCAGAGGAACTGGCAATAGAGCCAGTATCCAAGCTTTGGATATTATTTTTATCAGTATTAAAATACCAAGTATAAATTTGTTTAGCTATGGGAGCAGCCACCGAGGAACCTTCTCCCCCAGCCTCTACCAAAACAGTCAGAGTAATACTGGGACTATCCACAGGAGCGTAGGTCGTATACCACGCATGGGTTTTATTTTTAGGATCACCAAACTCCGCAGTTCCGGTTTTGCCAGCAGTAGGCACGGAAAAAGTAAAGAACGGCCACGCTGTTCCTCCATCTTTAGGCACCTCAGATAAGCCTTTTTTCACCAGCTCCAGATCCTCTTTTTTAAAAATATCTTTGACAATTGGTTCAACATGAAACTGTTTGACCACTTCATCATCCGGAGTAGTAATTTTCGTTACCAAGTGTGGTTCCACTAAATTACCATTATTGGCTATAAAAGCTGTCTGGGCTAAAACCTGCAATGGTGTAGTTAAGAGAAATCCTTGGCCAATGGCCATATGCAAAGTATCTCCGGGATACCAAACCTGGCCATAGTTTTTTTGTTTCCACTCATCTGACGGAATTAAACCATCAACCTCACCCGGCAAATCTATACCCAATTTTTTACCAAAACCAATTTTTTTAGCTACCTCAGCTAGAGATTTTTCTCCCACCAATTCACCCACCCGGTAAAAGAAAATGTCATTTGAGCGTTGCAAAGCTTTGACTAAATTTACCTGCCCTTCTGTTTTACCATATTGGGTAAAAAACCAATTAGAAAATTTGTAAGGGCCTAAAGACATCACTCCTGTATCTTCAATTTGAGTATTGGAAGTAATTTTTCCCGAAGACAGGCCGGCCAAGGCAGAAGCAATTTTAAAAGTTGATCCCGGAGGATAAGTACCAGCAATAACCCTGTTTAAAAGAGGCGAGTTTTCGTTATTAAAATAAGCGCTAATCTCTTCGCCTCTTTTAGGATCAGTAAAAGCGTTGTTATCAAAAGAAGGATAAGAGGCTAAAGCTAAAACATCACCGCTTTGAGGATCTTCAGCCACCATCGCCCCACAGCAAGAATCAGCCTTTTTAACTCCTTCCTCTAAAGCTGTAAAAGCCCATTTTTGCAAATCGGCATCAATAGAAAGGTAGACATTTTCCCCCGGAATAGGATCAATTTTACGCAGTAAACGCAACTTTTTTCCCTGAGCATCTATTTCAATAATCTCTGCCCCATCCCTACCTCTTAAGACTAATTCATAAACCTGTTCAATTCCGGCGCGGCCAATGCGGTCACCAATCCGATATCCAGAAAATTCCGGCATTTTTAACTCTTCCGGGGAAATTTGCCCCACATAACCTAAAATATGGGCTGCTGACTGGCTAAAAGGATATGAGCGGATGGTATCTACTTCCAGTTCGCTATACTTGGGGTCATTTTTAGCCTCGAGCATTAAAGCTGTATCCCGATCAACAAAATCCCCTTCCAATCTAAAACCCGGATTATTTTCGGCCAAAACCTTACCGTTGCGGTCATAAATAACCCCCCGGGGAGCATGGACAATTTTTACTTGAATTCTATTGGAATCTGCTCGTTCCCGGTTATCCTGACCGTAGACTATCTGCAGGTGAAAAATTCTTAGAAATAACCCGAAAAAAGTTAACAGAAAAATGCTGGCTAAAATTACCAATCTCCAGGAAGATACGGGGGTAAAAAAAACTTCGGACTGATAATTTGGTAAAAGGTTGTCCTCCCAGCCAACACTGGTATCACCTTTGTTTTTGAAATGGTTGCTTTGGCCCCCAACCTTTTTTAATTCATCGGAAAAAGCCAAACCTAGTTTTCTGTTTTTGGATCTCATCGGCCAACTTTCAGTCTGATTCCAGCTTTAGGGATAAACCGTTCTTCCCAAATGCGGACAATAAAATAAGCAGGTAGAGCAAAAATCATCCCCGGAAAAATGGCCCCGAAGTTAATTTGATAAGAAAAGATGTTGCTTTGGGCTAATTGGTCAATGATGAGGGATATAAAAAGTAAAGGTAAAATTACCAGCCAATGGGAAGCAAACTCTGTTTTGCGGATAAAATGTGTTAACTTTACTAAAATAAGATAGGTCAGACTTAAAGTGCCTAAATTGTGTCCCAGTAAGAGTGAAAGCAGTAATCCAAAAGCAAAAGCTAAATAATAGTTGGCTTTTTCCTCCACAATAAAACTGCGGCAAACAATCACTATCACCACCAAATTGACAGGCAACCAAGCTCCCTGTAAAAAACTTAAAAATAATAAGACAATTATTGGTACAACCATTAAGAGCTCCTGATAACAAAAACTACATCTAAATCCGTAACGTCCACTAAAGATTCCACCTTGGCTTGTTTGAACACTTCATTTTGACGTTCAAAAACTTCGCTGATTTTTCCCATAATCAGCCCTTTGGGCAAACGGCCTTCAACTCCATCAGAATAAACAAGATCACCAACTGCTACCATCTCCTGATGCAAAATTTTATCCATTAAAGTTTGGGAGCCAAATTGGCCTTCTAAAATGCCCTTGGCTTTTCCCGCCTCATTTTGAGAATAAACAGCAATTTTAGAATCCGGGTCTTGGGCTAAAAACACCCGGGATAAACGGGGGTTAACCTCTTGAATTTGGCCTAAATAATTATCTTTATAAACTACTACCTGCCCTAAAGTTAAACCGTCATCAGAGCCTTTATCAATGATTAAATAACGCCCCTTTCCAACCACCCTGGCAGGAAGCAAATCATAAGTCCGGGGGTTTAATTTTAGGGCAGGTAGTAGTTTATATTCTGTTTCTTGCAATCTGGTTTTTAAAGCGGCATTTTCTGTAAATAGCTGCGACAACTGCACTTTTAAAGCTTTATTTTCCAAAGCTGCGTGTCTGGCTAAAACAATAAATTCAAATTGGCGAATAGTGGTGACCCCGGATTGGTATAAACCATATTGGATAGGGATAGTCAGATGTTGGAGTAAAGATTTAGGAAATTTTAAAAAATTCCTGCTCGAGTTAAAGAGCTCTTTAGACAGTTGATTTATTCGTAACAACAACATCGGTTGCAGCACCTGCCATTTGAATTTTCAGTGATTCCATCTTAGCAATAATCTGCAACATATTCTC
>JAMDBX010000024.1 GCA_023487645.1 Patescibacteria group bacterium
TTTAGCATTAGCTATTGCCGTTTGCAAAGCTTTTGATAATGGTTGAGCCATATAAAGATAGTTCTGAGTGATGAGGTGGAAGAAGTCAAAAGTAAAAGTAAAAATTTAAAAAATAAAGACCAAATAAAAAAAGGAGAAAGTGCATAGAGAAATATACTCTATACTTTAATAATTATGGGACAAAAAATTAATCCGTTAGGTTTTAGAATGGGTATTGCTACTTTTTGGCAGTCCCGTTGGTTTGCCGACAGTAAAAAATATCGGCAGCTTATTGCTGAAGATCTAATGATTAGAGAGGCGCTGATGCGTAAATTACGTCCTGCAGGAGTAACTAAGGTAGAGGTGGAAAGGGCCAGTAATAAGGTTAAGGTTATTATTTTTGTAGCCCGGCCTGGTGTTTTAATTGGCCGCGGGGGTACGGGATTAACTGAGTTGAAAAAGTTTTTAATGAAAGAGTTGAAACTAAAAAACGAAAGTGCTTTAGAGGTTGTACCGATGGATATTAAATCACCGGATTTGGCAGCTTATTTGGTTGCCCAAAATATTGCTGAGCAACTGATTAAAAGGCTTCCGGCACAGAGGGTGATGAACCAATCAATGGAGCGGGTAATGCGAGCCGGAGCTAAAGGAGTAAGAATAGTATTATCGGGAAGAATTGGCGGAGCAGAGATTGCCCGACGCGAGTGGAAGGCATCTGGGACTATGCCCTTACACACTTTACGTCAGGATATTGATTTTGCTTCAGTTCCGGCTTTAACTAAGTCAGGTTATGTAGGAGTAAAAGTTTGGATTAATAAAGGGGAGGTAGAGATTTAAATGGCACTATTGGTCCCTAAAAGGGCAAAATATCGAAAAACTTTTCGGGGTAAAAGAGGTGGGTCAGCTACCCGGGGTAATGCCTTGGCCTTTGGTAATTTTGCTATCAAATCTGCCGAGCGGGGATGGATTTCTTCCCGTCAAATCGAGGCTGCAAGAAGAGCTGTTACCCACTTTACTTCGCGGGGAGGGCGGCTTTGGATTAGGATTTTTCCGGATAAGCCGGTTACTAAACATCCGGCTGAATCGCGGATGGGATCGGGTAAGGGAGATGTTGTGGGATATGTAGCTGTAGTAAAGCCCGGAAGTATTATTTTTGAAATGGGAGCCGTACCTCAAAATACAGCAAAAGAAGCATTGAGGTTAGCCTCTCATAAGTTACCGATTAAAACAATATTTATTTCTAAGGAGAGCTAATGATGAAAAAAAAATGACTTGGCCGAAATTAAAAAAATAGACATTAAATCACTAAAAGATAGGGCAAAGAAGGTTCAATCTGAAATCTTAAGCTTGACTCTGGATAAAAGTATGAGTAAATTATCCAATCTAAGGGTGATTAAATCAAAAAGGAGAGATTTAGCGCAGATGTTAACAGTATTAAAACAAAAACAATTATTAGAAGTATTGGAAAAACCTAAGGAGGTAAAAGAAAATGCCTAAAGAAAAATCAAAAATCAAAAATCAAAAATCAAAAATTCAAGTTAAAAGTGAAAAAGTGGAGAATAAGCTTAAATCCCGCCAGGTTACCCGGGGCAGGGTTGTTTCGGCCAAATTGCCAAAAACGGTAGCTGTCTTGGTAGAAACGACCAAAAGGCACCCGTTGTATGGCAAATCATTTAAAAGAAGTAAGAAATATTTAGCTCATGACGAGTTGGGGGTAGTAGAGGGGGATTTGGTGGAAATTGTCCAGGTCAGGCCGATTTCTAAAAATAAGCATTTTGCTGTGTCAAGGGTCTTTGGTCGGGATATTGAGGCGATTGTGTCACAACAATTGAAAAAGGAGGCAGCTGAGAAAATTGCCGAAGCCGTGCCTACCGGCAGGCAGGTAATGCCAGAGGAAAAGGAAGAACCAATTGATGAGAATCAAGAAGTAAGCCCAAAAGAAAAGATTTCAAAAAAGGTTACTAAGAAAAGCAAGAAAGGCGGCAAATAAATATGGTACAGCATCGAACAATGTTAAAGGTTGCCGATAATAGCGGAGCTAAACTTTTACAGGTGATCCAACCTCTGGGTGGTTCGGGTAAACGCAAAGCAACCTTAGGACAGGTTGTGGTAGCCGTGGTCAAGGGAGCCACTCCAAACGGCCAGGTAAAAGATGCGGAAATTGTCCGGGTGGTTTTAGTCCGGACTCGAAAAGAGATTAGGAGGGCGGATGGTTCTTATATTAAGTTCGATGAGAATGCAGGTGTAATTATTGATAAAGATGGAAACTTGCGCAGTACAAGGGTTTTTGGTCCAATTGCCCGAGAGGTGAGAGATCGGGGTTTTACGAAAATTGCCTCACTGGCACCGGAGGTATGGTAAAAGTATGAAAATTCATAAAGACGATACAGTAAAAATATTGTTAGGAAAAGACCTGGGGAAAACCGGTAAAGTGCTGCGTGTTTTAGGCAAAGAGAATAAAGTTTTGGTTGAAGGAATAAATACTTATAAAAGGCATGGACGCAAAACCGCACGTTCAGAGGCAGGAATTTTTGAAATTACCAAACCGGTTAATATCAGCAATGTGGCATTGATTTGTCCAAATTGCAAAGAGGCGACAAGAATTGGTTTTAAAATCGACGGCAAATCAAAAAGCAGGTTTTGTAAAAAATGTAAGGAGGTAATCAAATAACCAACTATGCCAAGGCTAAAAGATAAATACCAGAAAGAGGTGCTACCTAAATTAAAAGAGGAATTTGGTATCAAAAATATTTTGTCTGCACCTAAAATAGAAAAAGTAGTGATAAATGTGGGTATGGGAGATGCCAAAGAAAACCAGGCGGAATTTGAAAAAGTTTTGGGTAATCTAACAGCGCTTGGCGGACAAAAGCCGGTAGTAACACGGGCAAAAAAATCGATTTCGGGATTTAAACTTGTCCAAGGACAACCGGTAGGACTTGCTGTTACCCTGCGAGGTGATAGAATGTATGAGTTTTTAGACAAATTGGTAACAATTGTCTTTCCTAAAGTAAGGGATTTTCGGGGAATAGCGCCATCTTTTGATAGCCAGGGAAATTTAACCATTGGACTTAAAGAACAGGCAATTTTTCCTGAAGTTAGCTTTCAGGCGGGTGGTAAAGTTAGGGGTTTAGAAATTTCGGTGGTGACCAGCGCCAAAACTAAAGAAGAGGGCAGAAGGTTGCTGGAACTTTTAGGTATGCCCTTTAAACATTAATAAACATGGCTAAAACAAGTAATATCGTTAAAAAGAAAGAGAAATTTAAAGTAAGATACCATGCGCGGTGTATGCGCTGCGGCAGGTCACGCTTTGTTTTTCAAAAGTTTGGCTTATGCAGGTTGTGTTTTAGGGAATTAGCTTATCTTGGACAATTGCCAGGGGTGAAAAAATCCAGCTGGTAAGAAAGGAAAAATATGGATAAAGTTGCAGATTTATTAATTAGAATTAAAAACGGTTATATGGCCTCCCGCAAAGAGGTGACTGTCTCCTACTCAAAATTGTCAGTGGCAATTTGTAATTTGTTGGAAAAAGAAGGTTACATTCAGGGTTGTGAAGCTCTAGGCCGGGAGATTAAAGTTACCTTAAAATATGACAACAAACAGCCGGCTTTAACCGATGTTAAACGGGTTTCCAAACCAGGGCGCCGCGTCTACCAGGGTAAAAAGATGCTGCCGCGGGTTTTGGGTGGTTTGGGTGTGGCAATCATCTCTACCCCCAAAGGGGTGATGACTGATAAACAAGCGCGAAAGGAGGGAGTAGGCGGAGAGATCATGGCCTACGTTTGGTAAAATGTCGCGAATCGGTAATACCCCCATCCAAATACCCTCTTCGGTGAATGTTTCAGTTGATGGCCAGGAAGTGTTGGTCAAAGGCCCCTTAGGGGAGTTATCTTTAAGTCTTCGTCCTGAGGTCAAAGTTGAGGTTGCAGATCAGCAGGTGGTTGTCCGCTTGAAAAAAGGTGACAGCAGCGCTAAAGCTTTTCATGGACTGACCAGGTCTTTAATTGCCAATATGGTGACCGGCGTGGAAAAAGGTTGGCAAAAAAAATTAGAATTAGTCGGGGTGGGTTTTCGGGCCCAGGCTTCGGGTGAAAAGCTAACCTTGGCAGTGGGATATTCTCATCCGGTAGAAATTACCGCTCCCGAAGGTATTAAGTTAAGCGCCGAGGATAATACCAAGATTACCGTTTCCGGAATTGATAAAATTTTAGTCGGACAGGTAGCTGCCAGGATAAGGAGTGTCCGGCCACCTGAACCTTATAAAGGTAAAGGAATACGCTATGCAGGCGAATATGTTAGGAGAAAGGCCGGCAAAGCAGGTAAGGTGGGGGCAAAATAATCTATGAACAGTTTTTTAAAACGCAAAAAAAGACATTTAAGAGTGAGGAAACATCTTATCGGGTTAACCCAGCGTCCCCGGCTGGCTGTTTTCCGCTCGAATATGTACATTTACGCCCAAATTATTGATGATATAAAGGGTAGAACACTAACAGCTGAATCTGATGTAAAATTAAATAAGAAAGTATCCAAAAGTGACCGAGCTTATGAGGTTGGGAAAAATTTGGCCGAGAAAGCCAAAGCATTGGGAATCAAGCAGGTGGTTTTTGATCGGGGAGGATTCCTCTACCATGGAAGAGTAGAAAAATTAGCTCAAGGAGCCAGAGAAGGAGGGTTAGAGTTTTAGTATGAATACAGATAATACGCAATCTGAATATTTAGAAAAAGTTGTCCAGGTCAACCGTGTTTCTAAAAAGACCAAAGGGGGAGATAAAAGATCTCTTTCGGTTATTGTCGTCGCGGGTAATCGTCGGGGCAAGGTTGGTGTAGGCTTGGGTAAGGCGGCGGATGTACAATCGGCAGTAAGAAAGGCTTCTACTTATGCCAAAAGACATTTAATTGATGTCCCCTTAGTAGATAATAGGACTATCCCCCATCCGATTACTATTAAAAGAGGGGCTGCCAGGGTTTTGCTTAAACCGGCACCTGCAGGAACAGGTATCATTGCAGGTGGTGCTGTTCGGGTAGTGGTTGAGGCAGCTGGAATTTCCGACATTGTTTCTAAGATTTTAGGTACTAACAACCGGGCATCAAATGTTTATGCAGCCTTAGAGGCCCTGAAACATTTAAAACAAAGGCGGGTTGTAGAAGTTACATCAAAAATGCAACCGAAAGTTGAGGAACAAAAGAAGGGAAAGGAGAGAAGTAAAAAGTAAAGCTTTTTTAAAAAATGAGACTACATAACTTAATTACAGTAACAATCCATTCTAACAAAATAGTTGGTCGGGGTATCGGCTCCGGGAGGGGTAAAACTGCCGGACGGGGTACAAAAGGCCAAAAAGCCCGAGGGAATGTTCCGGTAGGTTTTATCGGAGGAACTCTTCCTTTATATAAAAAATTACCTTTTCGCCGGGGATTGGGTAATTCTAAACGCAGTCCAAAGGCGTCGGCTGTTTATTTATCCAAGTTAAATGTTTTTGAAAAAGGGGCTGTGGTTGATTTAAATAGCTTAATTACCCATAAACTAGTTAAGGAATCAGATGTTAAAAAGTTTGGTGTGAAAGTGGTGGGTAACGGTGAACTGAAAAAAACTCTGACAGTCCAATTGCCAACGACTATTTCAGCCGCAAAAAAGATTGAAAAAGCAGGAGGAAAGGTGGTTCGTGTCTAATCTACTTGCCCCGCTTATTAACTCTTTTAAGATTCCAGAACTTCGGCGAAAAATACTTATTACTGCAATCATTATAGTTGTCTATCGAATCGCCGCCCATATCCCGGTGGGAGGGGTTAATTTAGCAGCATTGCAGGCACTTTTCCAAGGCAACCAATTCCTTGGGCTTTTAGATATTTTCTCCGGCGGCACTTTGGTTAATTTTTCAATTATTTCTTTAGGGTTAAATCCTTATATCAACGCCTCAATTATCATGCAGCTTCTAACTATGGTCTTTCCCTCTCTGGAGGCTTTGTCTAAAGAAGGTGAATACGGACGGCAAAAAATTAACCAGTATACCCGCTATATGACTGTCCCCTTGGCTTTAGTACAGGCGGTAGGCATGTTTACCTTGCTTAAAAACCAGGGTATTGTAACCCAAGCGACTCCTTTGAGCATTTTGACAATTATCATTACTATGACCGCCGGGACGATTTTTGCCATGTGGCTGGGAGAGTTAATCACTGAATACGGGGTAGGTAATGGGATCTCACTGCTTATCTTTGCCGGGATTGTGGCTCGGGCACCAATAGCTCTAACTCAGACGCTTTCTGTAGTCGATCGGCAACAGATTTTTAATTTACTTATTTTTGCTGCTTTAGGTATTTTGGTAACGGCAGCCGTAGTCTTTATCAATGAAGGTCGAAGGCAAATTCTGGTACAGTACGCGCGGCGTTTTGTCGGAGGCAGGGAGGTAGGAGGAGCTTCAACTTATTTACCTCTCCGGGTAAACCAGGCAGGAGTTATCCCAATCATTTTTGCCGTTTCTTTGGTCCTAATTCCCTCTTTTGCCGGTCAATATTTGGCCCAACTTTCCCAGCCGCAATTACAAGCTATAGGAAGGTGGTTTTTAACTAATTTTCAAATCCGTTCTTTAGCTTATAACCTTACTTACTTTCTTTTGGTGCTTGGGTTTACTTATTTTTACACTGCCGTAATTTTTAACCCTTCCAAAATTGCTGAAGATATTAAAAAATCAGGGGCCTTTATTCCGGGAATCAGACCCGGAGCGGCAACGGCATCTTATCTAAACTATATTTTATTACGGATTACTTTAGCCGGAGCAATATTTTTAGCTTTAATTGCCATTCTTCCCACCTTTGCCTCCGAGATTACGGGAGTCACAACCTTAGCTTTGGGCGGGACCGGGCTTTTGATCGTTGTCTCAGTGATTTTAGATACGGCAAAACAGTTTGAAAGCCGGTTAGTAGAAAGTAGTTACAAAGGATTTTTGAAGGAGTAACCGGGATGAAGATTCTGATTACCGGTCCTCAAGGAAGTGGAAAAACAACTCAGGCAAAATTGCTTGCAGAAAAATTTGGTGTCTGTTTTATTGATGCCGGGGAGATGATCAGAGAAAAAGTCTTGGAACATACCAGTGAAGGCAGGGAGCTGGAAGAGGAGCTGGAGGAGGGAGAACTGGTTGATGACCACATTGCCGCCTCCTTGGTCAGAGATAAAATCACTTCTTCCTCTTGCAAAAATGGTTTTATTGTAGATGGTTATCCTCGGACACTGCGGTCACTGGAACTTTTTGACCCGGCACTGGAGAAAGTTTTTTATTTAAAAATTTCTGATGAGGAAGCTGAAAAAAGGCTATTGCAAAGGGGTAGAGAAGATGATAAGCCTGAAGTTATCCGGGAAAGGTTACAGCTTTACCATAAAATGACCGAGCCGGTACTTAATCATTATCGACAGCTAGGAAAGTTGGTCGAAATTAATGGGACAAGGGCCATTGAGCAGGTAAGGAAAGATATCGAAGATAACTTGGAGGGTGGAGCTTAAATGGGTAAAGCATCACGCATGAAAAAACAATATCGGGATATGGCGCGTACCAAAGAACAGCTTGAGTTGATGCGGGAAAGCGGTCGGATTACCGCTTTAGCTTTAAAAAAAGTGATGGAAACGGTCAGCGAAGGAGTAACACTGGCGGATTTAGATAAGATTGCCGAAGAGGAGATGGAAAAATATGGGGCTAAGGCCTCCTTTAAAACTGTTCCCGGTTACCACTGGGCAACTTGTATGACCTTAAATGATGAAGTTGTCCATGGGATACCAAGAAAGATTAAAGTTAAAAACGGTGATGTTTTAAGTATTGATTTAGGAGCCCTTTATCAAGGATGGCATACAGATGCAGCATGGTCGGTCATAGTAGGTGGTAAAGGTGACAAAGAGAAGGTAAGATTTTTAGAGATAGGAGAAAAGGCTTTATGGAGAGCAATCGATGAGGCTGTATCCGGCAATAGAATTGGCGACATTTCCTGGGCTCTTCAAAGTACAATTGAAGATGCAGGTTATTCGGTAGTAAAAAGTTTAGCCGGACATGGAGTTGGTAGGTCAGCACATGAAGAGCCGGAGATACCGGAGTACGGCAGACCCGGTACGGGAGTGGTTTTACGAGAAGATATGACGGTTGCTATTGAGGCGATCTATAATGCAGGTGGGGGTTTGGTTTGTCCCTCCGACGACGGCTGGACTTTGCTTTCTTGCGACGGATCTTTGGGAGGGTTGTTCGAGATGAGTGTTATTATCAGTAAGAAGGCGCCGGAAGTTTTAACAGACTGGAGAAGAGTCTGAGGACTCATAGTGTTGTATTTTAAAGCTGGCTTTGTTAAAATTAATATTCAAAGATGAATAAAGATGTTATTGAAGTTGAAGGAAAGATAGTTGAAGTTTTGCCTAATACTCTCTTTCGGGTAGAAATTGACCGTAGCCAGGACTTACCTGAACTTGTGGGAAGGATGGTTTTAGCCCATATTTCTGGGAAAATGCGGATGCATTATATCCG